>NZ_JBHUZM010000048.1:0-49588 GCF_042667665.1 Streptomyces sp. NPDC057307
TATATCACCCCCCCTCGGGGCGTGGGCAGCTACAGATTTTTATAAGAGACCGCGAAAAGGCGATACCTTGGTCGGGCGGCGAGCTGGTAGCACAGCTCGCCGCACGGATCGCGCGTCTGTCGCCTGATAGCTACTGGATCAGGTACACGACGGGCGCGATGATCACGAGAAGGATCAGGATGAATCTGACGGTCCGGTCTCCGTCGTCAATGGCTGACCGGACCGTCTTCCAGAATTCCTTCATGGGCTACTCCTCCTCTCTCTCGGGGCAGTGAGACATGTCTACCGCATCTCCATGACACCGCGATGCGCCCGACTGCGGTCGACTTGCGAGGACGACGCGGCGGTCAACCCCCTTGCTAGCCAACCGACTTGTGCCTGATTACCCGCCAAAGTGGCTGTGGCCTAGGCCCATGGCGCCGTAAAAGATCTTGAAAGATTCCCGTTCTCAACTGTCATGCCCATGTCTTATTCCACCGAGCTTGGAATAGCTCGGTGGAGCCCTGACGTGGCGGTTCACCTGCGTCGAACCTGCTGCTCAGCGTGGCCGAACGGCTCGGGTCCTGCGTGTCCTCGGGCTGCCGAACTTTCCGCCCGCGTGCAGCTTGGTCATGACGACCTCGCACGGATGCAACGACACCATGTGCACGTGAGCGACGTTGTAGGGATGCCGTCACCGCCCCATCGAACGTGCTTGTGAGTGAGGATCAGTCGTGCCCCTGCCCTTCCTGACGGCCGACCGTGCCCCTGACGTGCTGTGTCGCCCTCGATCTCGAAGCGGACACCCCTGGATGAGCTTGCGCAGGATGAGGGGGACGAAGAACTTGATCTGGCCGGTCTGCTCGGTGACGCAAGGCCAACGGCGCGGTGCCGCAGGAACTCGCGTCAGTCGTACGTCGGGCCGCTGATGGAGAAGGTCATCGAGTTGTGCTCGAAGGGCAGGTTGCCCGCGTGCATCTCCTGGTACGTGACAGCCGTCATCGACCACTACTGGTACGCATGCAGCGACCCGGTTCGGCAGCTCGGTGACCCTCTCGTCCAGCTAGTCATCCAGCGGGGGGCGCGGACCAGTCTGTCCGGAACGTCCTTGACGGTCAGTGGCTCGGGCGCCCGGACATGACGAAGCCCCACCTGTACCCCTTGAGGCGCGGTGGGGCTGATGGTGAGCTGTTAGCCGGCCGACGTGCTCTGCGCTCTCTTCCTCAGCCTGTCCAACTGCCTCTGGACCTTCTCCAGGTACTTCTCGATGTCGTTGATGTCCTCGGGCTGAGGGTCCTTCATCTTGAACACGAGATCCAGGTAGCTCCTGGCCCCGTTGATCGCCATGGGGACCCCGCGCAACGGCTCACAGGTCCCACGCTTCTCCGGTTGGTCGACGGGCGGGGCTTTGGGCTTGTACGTCTTCCCGTCCGCTCCCTGGATCTCAGGTGTGGTTCCGGACCACACCTGTAGGTCGAGCTGGACCGTGCGCGTGCTGCTGCCCGTGGCCGAGGCGATGGCGCGGACGCTCAGGCCCGACTCCCTGAGGCTGGCCACGACGTCCTGACGCTCATCTCGGGGGAGTCGTGGGCGCAAGCTCCCGAACTCGGTCCCGCAGTAGGCGTCCCAGGATTCGTAACCGAGGGCGAGCCACGCTCGGGACGTGTAAGCCTCCTGGATCATCGCCCAGAGGTCTTCGACGGCTGTTTTGATTCGCTCGGTGAGTTCCCGTGCCTCCTCTTCGGTGAAGACCGCTGTCTCTGCTGTGGTCACGTCGTTTCTCTTCTCGATAGGCGAAGTAAGCGCGCCAAGGGTCGGGGGCGGGACCGTGTAAGTCAAGAGCTTTCCGAGGGGAATGTAATAGGGGTGGGGGCAACAGATTCCGGGCTCAGGAGGTATCAGAAGGGTTTCTGAACCCCCTTGGGTCGAGATACCCCCGAAAAGCGGTGTTTCCGCAGGTCAGAGGGGTTATTGAACCCTAGCCTTCGCAAACCCCTTCACAAACCCTTGCGAAACCCTGCCTTCGCAAACCTCTTTTCGCAGGTCAGAGGGGTTTCGCGAGGGTTTCTAAACCGGGTTTGCGAAGGGTCTGGGGGACTATGAAATAGGCCCACCCTTACAAACCTCTTCTTAAGCTTGAGATACCTCGGTGAGTCGTTGTGCTCTGACTGCTGATGACTTCTTTCCGGGTGATGCCTGGATCCTTTACGGGGCGGACCTTGTAAAGCAGATGACGCAAGTCGGAAGCTCGGTCGATGAGACAATGATCTTCAAGGTCAGACAGGGCCGAAATACACCAAGCCCCGCGCGTGTAGGTCTGTCAAGCCCAATTTCAAATCTTTTTCAAGATTCTTTTCGGCCACTATTTCCGAAACGCCACTGGTCCGTCGTTTTTCCTCAAGATCATTTGCAGGTCCGGGGCGTTCCGAAGTACCAACAAGGTGCGTGCTACACGCATCCGGTTTGCTAATTCCGAACCGCTCCTAGTCCGCCGTTTAGCGTCCGTGGATTCCATGGCCAGCGGCCTATTACTCCTTTTATCTGGAAGGGAATTATTATGCCTCGAATCAAGAATGCGGAATTGCGAAAGGAAATGCAATTGCGCGCGTACACCATGAATCTCCGGGGTGCCACTCAGCGTGACATCGGTGCGGAACTCGGTGTGTCCGCTCCTACCGCCAAGGTTCTGATCAACGAGTACATCGACAACCTGTATGTGCCCGAGGCCGACAAGGCACGAGCGGCTGAACTGGACCGACTAGCCGGCCTGGATGCGATTGCCTACCTGATCCTCGATGAGAAGCACATCCAGGTGCAGCACGGGCACGCGGTCATGCTGGACGGACACACCCTCAAGGAAACTGGACCGGTCTTCAAAGCGCTTGACAGCATCCGTAAGAACTCGGAAGCCAGGCGCAAGCTCCTCGGGCTCGACAAGCCAAGTGAGAGCGTCCACACCGTGCGCACTGAGAACGCCTTTGATGAGACCTACCGTGGACTCGTTGAGGAGGTGGAGGCTCGCAACCGTGAGGAAGCTGCCCGACTCAGTGACGGAATCCTGGACTAGGTAAGCGGTCTTATCCCTCACGCACCGCTATCCCTTTACCGCAGCGAACAGACGGCCGTGGATATCCCACCCTCTGTACTCGGCGGACACGCGGCGTGATGGCGCATCCACTTTGCAGGGACTAAGTGTTGCCACCTACCGTGGGTAACTTCGCAGGTCAGAGGGGGTGCCTCGCTGCATCTCACGTGATTCTCACATGCCGGGCATCGGGCCTGGTCAGCCGGTACGGGCGGGTACCGGCTTTCTACTGAATAGAGCCATTCAGAGATATGCAATTCACCCGCCCCTTTCGATGGGGCCGACCTCCCCAGGAAGGGACAGCACATGGACCCCGTAGCAATCATGACCACAGCCGGCGTGATCGGCGCACTCATTGTCATTTGGAACTTTGTCAAGGCCGCGTACCGAGGTATCCGAAAGCTTGACGACATGCACGGAGAGGTGATGGAGCTACCCGCATTCAAGAAGGAGATGCGGGAGTTCAAGGCCGAGACTGATCACACGCTCGCCACCCTTCGCCCAAACGGAGGTGGCTCCATTCACGACAAGATCAACAAGACCACGACCTCGGTGACGGAAGTCAAGGCGATGTTGGAAGCGCACCTAGATGCAAAGCATTTACATAACCCCGTGCACAACGAACATGATGACAATGCGTGACCTGTAATTCGAAGGTGCATATTGGTATCGCGGATCGTATTGACAAATGGTTGTCAAGTAAAAACCGCGCTGAGTTTCATGATTTTTAACGGGGTATAGGCGTTTTGTATCCGCCAAAAATTTTTGAATCCCGAACTTCCACAGGAGGACTGCTGTGTTCAGCACACCCTTATTAGCCGGAAAGGCATAACCGCATGGCCAAGAACCCGATCTTGGAGGCGATCGAAAGCAGCATTGACCCTGACGCACTCCTCAACAGTCCCGAGTACAGGCGCGAACTCTGCCGCATGTCGCCCCTGCACTTCGCGTACGTCTACCTGCCACACCACATCTCGGACGCCAAGAGCGGAGTCATCTCGTTCTCTGAGGTCCACGCGGAGTGGGCAGAACTCGCGAAGCTCTGGGCTAAGGCGGGATCACGTGCGCCGGCTGAGGACCGACACGCGTTCATCGCACCGAGGAAGCTCGGGAAGAGCACATGGTGGTACCTGATCCTGCCTGTCTGGTGGGCCGCCTACGGCTACAGCAAGTTCACCGTGGCTTTCGCCAACGGGGCACAGCAGGCGGAGTTACACCTCAAGACGTTCCGCAACGAGCTGGACACCAACGAGCGTCTACGTGAGGACTTCCCCGAGCTGTGCCGTAAGAAGTACAACCCGCGCGGTACGTCCGAGGGCGACTCGCACGACATGCGTCACTGCGGGAATGGATTTGTCTTCATCGCTAAGGGGATTGACGCGGGCAGCCTCGGTATGAAGGTGGGCGCTCTCAGGCCGGACACGATCCTTCTGGACGACATCGAGCCCGACGAAGCCAACTACTCGCCCTACATGAAGGATCAGCGGCTCAAGACCGTGCAAGACGCTGTGCTGCCGCTGGACGACCGCGCACGCGTCGTGCTGTCCGGCACCACCACCATGTACGGCTCGATCGTCCACGACCTTGTGAGGCACGCTCAGGGGTTCGCTCAGGACTGGGTGACCGAAGAGAAGTTCAAAGTCCACCATCACAAGCCGTTCGTCCTGGACGCCGAGGGCAACGAGCGCTCGATCTGGCAGGACAACCCAAGCTTTGCGTGGGACGTCATGGACGCGAAGCGAGATCAGCGCGCGTTCAAGAAGAACTTTGAGAATGACCCTGCAACTGTGGATTCGGAGTATTGGAAGCCGTCCGACTTCACGCGTGGCGAATTCGCAGTTGGACGTACGGTCCTGTCCATCGACGGAGCGGTGACCGTGGGCAAGCGCTCCGACTACACGGGCGTTGCGATCGTGGGTTGTGCTGATGCCACCTTCCACGAAGACGGTTCGCCGGCTCACCCTCGCCGCTGTCTCGTGAAGTTCGCGCACCAGGTCAAGAAGCAGGGTGCCGAGCTACGTCAGTACGTGCTCGACCTGATCATGTTGTACCCGGAGATCACTCACGTTCTGGTGGAGACGAACCAGGGTGGCGACATGTGGAAGACAACGCTTCACGACCTCCCGCCACACATCAAGTTCGTGACCATTCACAACTCGGTGAAGAAGGAAGTCCGTGCGAGCGATCTCCTGAATCTCTACCAGGAGAAGCCGACCAGAGTCGTGCACACCGAACCGCACCACCTTCTTGAAACTCAGATGATCCAGTTCCCTGCCGCACCTCATGACGACATGTTGGACGCGACAGGAAACGCGGTACTCGCGTGGCTCAAGCCAACGAAGAGGATCAGGGCCGGAATTCAGGTTCAGTACCCCACCTGAGATGGCGCAAGTCGGAAAGCGTCGCGGCCTTATACTGATCATGTGTGTTAAGGAATGCTGTGAAACTTCCTCACCCGCAGTAGAACAGAATTGACCGGGCCATTCGGCCAATCTCTCAGCGCTCACCTCCTGGTGCGCTTGAGCTGCCCTCACGGTCAAGGCGTCCTGCGGGTGAGGAATCACCAGCCACACACCTCTCCAGGCATCCAAGGCAGTACCGCACCAAGCATGTCCAGTCGGACGAAATCGAAGGAGGTAACAAGCATCTGAGTAATAGGAGCAGTAAATGAGTGATGACTTACGGGACTTGAACTTTGCCTATGAGGCACTTGTCCAGGCGCGTCCGGGCTACAAGCTCGCAGAGGACTTCTACAACGGCATCGTTAAAGAGGTATATAGCTCACCTCAAGTAGCGGCTCTGCTTGAGAAGTTTGGCCTTTCGGACCTACCGCCGTTCAACCTTTCCCACATCCCCGTTGATGTTGTCGCAGACAAGCTGCGTATTAGTCAGGTCACCTCCGACGAGGTTGGTGTTGACCCTCTCCTTGACGAACTGTCCAAGTCGAACGAACTCAAGGAAGAACTCCCCAGTCTGCTACGCGACGCGTGCAAGTACGGGGACGCATACATGATGGTGTGGCCTCAGACCGACGAGGACGAGGCTATTACCGGGGTCACGATGCGCGCTCAGAGCCCGCTGACAACTCGCGTGTTCTACAGCGCCAAAGACCCGCTCATCAAGGCGTTCGCCATTCAGAGTTGGCAGGAGGGTCCCAAGGGGGCCGCTGTCATCCGTGCCGATCTCCACTACGCGGACCGCATCGTTCGGTACAGCCAGCCAGTCAAGACCACAGCAGGGTCCAAGGCCGCCAAGTGGACTCCGTTCACTGCGGACGGACAGCCGGCTGAGCTGACCAACCCGTTCGGCGAGGTGCCGTTCTTCCACTACAGGACCGGTCGCACGTACGGCATCCCGGAGCACATCAACGCGTACGGGCCACAGAGCGCGATCAACAAGCTGATCACCAGTCACTTGGCAACGGTCGACTTCCAGAGCTTCCCTCAGCGCTATGCGCTCCTGGATCCCAAGGCGGATCAGAGCGGTTCCGAGCGTGGGCCCCTGGACGACGATGACACCGAGGACGGCCCTGGTGCTGGCAGTGCTTCACAGAGCCAGCTAGCCGCTTCCCCTGCTGCTGTCTGGCAGCTCCGAGGAATGTCGTCCGTTGGCGAGTTCTCTGCGGCCGATGCTTCGAACTTCCTTGAGCCCATCGACCGCTACACCAAGCTGATGGCTCAGGCGACCGGTGTTCCGATGCACGCCTTTGATTCCACGGGTGACGCGATCTCGGGCACCAGTCGACGCGAGGCTGACGAACCTCTGTATGCGCGAGTTGAAGCGCTACAGGAGATGTTCGGTGCCACACACGAGCGAGCTATGGAGTTCGCCCTATCTGTTCTCGATGTAGAGGCCGAGGTCTCTGTTCACTGGGCGCCAATTCGAAAGCCCCGTGATCTGTCCCTTGAAGACTGGGCCGTCATCGAGAAGAAGCATCAGTTGGGATTCTCAATGGAATACCTGCTGACTGAGGCGGGATACACCCTCGCTCAGATCAAGAAGCTGATGCGTACGAACCAAGTAGGTGCAGATGCACCGACCATCACAGAATCCGCAGATGCGGAAACAGAAGGAGACACAGCATGACCACACCATTAGAGACCATTACTGAAGACGTCACACCAGAGACCCCAGAGCTTGCGGACACCTGGACAGCTCCCACAAAAGAAGAATGGGAACTGGTCCAGAGCAGGCTTACTGCGGCTAACGGTGAGGCAGCCTCGCGTAAGCGCTGGCTTCGTGATCTGGGTTATGACCCCAAGACAGGGGTGAAGCTGACAGGCACCGAGGCCGACGAGACCGCAGAGGTACAGCCGGCGCATGTCGACGCTGACGCTCTCGTGAAGTCTGCCGAGGCCAAGACAGCCGCTATCTACATCGCTCTCGCAGAGGCAGGCGTAGGCCCTAAGAGCCTCGCACGCGTCAGCAAGATGATTGACAAGGGTTCTCTCTCCATCGGAGAAAGCGGCATCGAGGGGCTTACCTCTCAGGTTGACGCTCTCAAGGAAGAGCTACCCGAGCTGTTCAAGAAGTCTCGCGTTACCCACGTACCGAACGCGAATGCCGTAGGTGCTGGCGATAAGCAGGCACCCGCAGAAGCCCCTAAGGACTGGCGCCAGAAGGCGACAGATCAAATCCTCGGGCGCTGACCCCAGAGCTTCACAACGAACGTAACAAGCATGCCGAGTCCAGGCGAGGAGGTTCTTTTCCATAACCTAGAAAGCGAGTAATAATCGTGGCTGCTAACGACCTATCTGCATGGATCCCAATTGAATGGGACTCCGACGTAATCCAGCGTGTACTCAAGGCATCTGCCGTTGAGGCCAACGCATCCCGTGTTTCTATGGGCACCTCTACTAAGCGTGTTCTCCGTGCCGGAGATTTCGACATCAATGTTGGAACCACTTACGTAGACGATGATTCCGACCTTGATTACGTAACCCTGACCGCTCGTCGTTTCATGGGTAAGACCGTGCTCGAAGAGGACGACCTACACGACGCTGAAAGCATCGTTGATGTTATCGGTCAGCGTGCTATGGACTACGCGGTTTCTTACGCATCCTTCCTGGACAATGCTTGCCTAGCCGTTACCGCTGCGGAGAACGGAACCACTGTTCCATTCACTTCCGCCTACCGTGCTGTACGTAGCAACGGCGCCGATGGCACTTCCACTTACGTAGCTGACGCTAACTACGTGAACTACAACGGTGCGGCTTCTGCTGCATATGACGACTTCTCCGATCTCCTGTCTCTTGTTGAAGGTGGAGAGTACTGGGATGAGACCAGCGCATACCTGATTGCTCACCCCAACTTCCGTGACGTAATGCGTCGTACCAAGGACACCAACGGAACTCCCGTATTCGTCCAGGGTATTGCCGGAACTCCGGACACTCTGTTCAACGTTCCGATCTTCTGGAGCCGTGGGGCTAGGACTTCTGCTGCAAACAGCAAGAACCCTGCCGGTAACCCGATCATGGTGTTCGTCGGCAGCGCCTCTGTTCTCAAGCTCGGTGTCCGTTCTGGTCCCGAGTCTCAGGTAACCCCCTCTGACGCTCAGAGCAATGGTGACCAGACAGCGCTCAAGCTTCGTAGCCGTCGTGGCTTCGCAGTGGGCAATGTCTTCGGTGTCAGCGTTCTGGAGAAGAGCGCGTAACCCCACCTTTCTCCTGGCCTCGGTGGCGGTGTCTCCCTGCCGAGGTCAGGACCCTCCCTCTTAACGAAAGGTGGTTAGCCATGGCTTGGACCACAGTTTCAGCAATCGCCACCTTGACCGGTAAGGACGTTTCCGAATTCGACCTGAGCTGCGCTCAGTTGATCGTGGAACTCTTCTCCGACGTGACCGAGGACGAGGCCGAGGCCAACTCGGTGTCCGCGAAGAACATGCGATACCTGTCTCAGGCGGTCATGTATCAAGCGATCTGGCTTTCCGAGAACGACGACGCACTAACCAATCACGACATCGACACGATGACTCAGGACGGTCTCCAGTTCGCCAACAATCACGCGAACGCTGGTGTTCTCGCCCCTCTCGCAAAGCGATGCATTGACCGACTCAAGTGGAACCGCAATCGCAACATCGTCGTGAGGCCGGCTAGCGGGATCCTCGGTGACGTTGTCGATGACGCGGGGGATTGGCAGGCGCTCTGATGATCTCTCGCGCCACAACCACCGTGACCGTTTACCGAGTTGTCTCGGAAGACGAATGGGCCGACCCCAGCGACAACACCACCCCCGTTGCAAGTGGGGTCCCCATCTCCATCATCGAGATTCAGCAGCAGTCCTACGGCGAGGAGACCACGTACCCACGGGTCATCCGCAATGCAGTAGGCCGCGTGCGTCGAGGTACTGACATCACCGATGACTGCATTCTCTGGGACGAACGAACCGGAGAGAGCTGGTCGGTGCTGAGCGCTACTCAGCTCGGTAACCCTGTCCGATCTCAGGATCGGAAGCTCGAACTAAGGCGAGCAAGCTAAACAACTTCACACTTCAACAAATGGCATAAGGACTTCAAGCCCCGCAAACGGGTTGTCCCTAGGTCTTTCCTAACTCGCAAAGAGAGGAGCGCCGATGAGCGGTGTACGCGTACGAATGGCCCCTGGCTGGCAAGCCAGGGTCGACGTAGTGGCCCATGACTTTCTCATGGACATTGCGGAGGACGTATACCGGGACATGAGGAAACTCGTTCCTATCGATTCAGGCGCTCTTCTCAATGATTTGACTTGGGAAGTCCGTGGGAAACACGCAAGCATCGGAGCGAAGACAGTTCCTTATGCCGTTTTCGTTGAAGAGGGAACTCGCCCTCACGTGATCGAGCCCAATAGCAAGGCGGCTCTTTCTTGGCCCGGTGGCCAGCACCCGACCAACTCAGTCAACCACCCCGGTACCGCAGCCTCGCATTTTATGCGTCGTGCGTTATACGTACAACGTTCCAAGTAAGGAGTCTCCATGCCCCTTGAATACGCGAACTCCGAGCTTGTGGCGCGTGCCTACGTGAAGAGCCTCGGAATCACCGGATGCAATACGACCCTCCCTCAGAACCCCGCGAACTGGGGTGGCGACACGTTCGTAGTCCTGTCCGTGACAGGGGCCAACATTCACCCGGAGTTCCGCCTACGAATGCCAGTCATCACAGCGGAATGCTTCGCTACGAAGCTCGCTAATCCGAAGCCTGATGGAGTCACTACCCAGTCTCCCGATTGGGCCAAGGCTTGTGATCTCGCAGAGAAGATCGTCATGGGTTGCTATGACGACTTCGTTCCTGTCGACATCGCATTAGGGGTTACCGGCGCCCCGGCAGCTCGGATCTACAACGTCGGCCTTATCGGAGAACCACGAAGGGTGCCTGATGACCAGTCCGGTTACGCCAAGTACACGGTGGATTTCCAAATCAAATGGGCTCAGCTCACCAACTAAACCGAAGGGTTACCGAAATGCCTACAGAGTACACAGCAGAGAACTTAGTGATGGGGCCAGCGAAGATTTACATTGCCCCGTTCGGAACGACAGAGCCGGCTGACGCTTCCGTCAACAGTGCCCCACTGGCTTCCGCTGGTTGGGTCTACCTCGGTGGAACCAACGACGGAGTTGAAAAGACTCTGGAGCAGACATACGAGAACTTCCAGGTTGATCAGAGTGTCATGTCTCCCGGAGCGCGTCTCACCGAGGTCTCTTTCAAGGTGAAGACCAACCTTGCAGAGCCTACTCTTCAGAATCTTGTCTACGTCCTGAATGACGGATCGACTGCTAGCGGTGTCGGATACGAGACCTATGAGCCTGAGTTCGGATCCAGCGCAACTCAGTCCACGTACCGTGCGCTAATCATCGACGGTTACGCCCCTGGTGGCAATGACCTCAAGCGTCGCGTGATTATCCGCAAGGTTCTTTCTACTGACAATGTCGAGTTCGCATACAAGAGCGATACGCAGACCGTGTTCTCGGTCCAGTGGGAAGCGTTCGATCCCGGTAACGGAGCACCTTACAAGTTCATTGATGAAGTCGCGTAATAGCTAACCCTCATAAGGAGACACGAAATGACCGCACGAAAGAGCACACCTAAGAGCCTCGGTCCCATCGCACTCGGTGGTGGGACACAGGCGCCCGTCGAAATGGAAGCACTCTTCACCTTGGATGGTGTCGATTACCCCATGTATAAGAAGGTCGATCCTCGCGCCGGACTGGACTACGCAGAGAGCTTAGCCAACGGAGTTGATCCCAACGTCGCTCAGGTGGCACTCCTAAAGGAGATGCTGCCTGCCGAGACTTACGCAATTCTGCGTGACCGCACAAAGGTTACTGCTGACGAGTTCGAGGCTGTTATGGATCTCATCGGCAAGCGCGCTCTCGGAGCATCGCAGTCCACAAAAAACTAATCGCGCGGGTCGAGGAGATCGCCTGGATCCTCAACTATCTGGACGATCTCGAATCGGACTTCTCGGCGATCCACAGGATTGACGACATGTACGAACTCGACGCCCCGCGCTTCTTCAAACTGGCAGAGCGAATGTTTGCTTACAAGAGCGTAATGCGCGCTCGGGCTGAGGCGGAAGCAGAAAAGAAGAACCCGCAACGTTCTAGCGGTACGGGCGAAAGGCGCCCACCACAGACACCTGAAGATGAACGAGCGGCCCAATATGCCGCACAAATCCGGTCCCTATCAGGAGGGCGAAAGTAGACGAATTGACCTTAGAAGGCGGTACCTCGAATGGCAGGATTCTTAATTGCGACGGCCCATGTAGACGTTGAAGCGAATACCGCTGCGGCCGTGCGCGGGATTCTGACCTTGGCTACCAAGCTGACCACGCTTGGGCCAATTGCCATTGCTGCGGGTGCTGTTGGTGCAGCCGCGTTAGGTGGCATTACCGCAGGAGCGGTAGCCGCTGGTGCGGCTGTTGGTGCGTTCGGGCTCGCTGCTAAGCCTCAGCTCGCCGAGGTCGCCAACGCGGCCAAGCTCGGTGAGGCCGCACAGAAGGCGATGGCAGCCGGCGCGGAAGATGCGGCCGAGAAGCAGAAGCTCTACAAGGATGCGTTGGCGGAAATGCCACCCGCTACCCGAGCTACTGCGGTTGCTTTCGTCGGCCTTAAGGGCGACTTCGACAAGTGGTCAGATAGCCTGGCCGGAACCACAATGCCCGTGTTCACCAAGGGTATTGGGATCCTCCGCAGCATGCTTCCCGCGTTGACACCTCTGGTGAAGACAGCAGCGGGCGCCTTTACCGACATGCTCGATGGGCTGGACAAGGGTGTCACCAGTGGTGGTTTCAAGAAGTTCATGGACGAGCTGAACACCACAGCGAAGCAGACGCTCCCTCATTTCATCGGCATTATCAAGAACGTCTTTATGGGGTTCGGCGGAATCATCCGCGCGTTCCTGCCCGAGGCCGCGAACATGACCGGTGGTCTTGAGGACATGACCGCTAAGTTCCGTGAGTGGTCGGAGGGGCTTGGGCAGTCGCAGGGATTCAAAACCTTCATGGATTACGTGAAGGAGAACGGTCCTCTTATTGGTGGAACTCTCAAGGATGTAGCAGTCACCCTTGGGAACCTCATTATCGCTCTCGCGCCACTTGCGGGAGTAACGCTCCCGATCCTGGCATTCATTGCGGAGCAGATCGCTAAGATCCCGCCTCCTATCTTGACCGGGATCGCTGTTGCGATTACCGCTATCAAGATTGCCATGATGGCTTGGAGTGCGTATCTCTGGCTGACCAGTTCCGCACTGTGGCCACTGATCACTGCGACTTGGGCATGGACAGCCGCTCTCCTAGCTAACCCTGTTACCTGGATTGTCATCGGTGTTCTAGCTCTCGTTGCTGCCATTGTTCTGATCGCCACAAAGACAACTTGGTTCCAGACAGCTTGGAATTGGGCTTGGTCTGGGATCAAGGCTGGAGTCTCTGCGGCGATCAACGGCATTGTGGCATTCCTGGAAATGCTCGGTCGCTTCTTCACCGAGACCATCCCGCGTTGGGCAACTACCGCCAAGGACAAGGTGGTCGGAGCTTGGAACTCCATCTTCGCCAAGACCAAGGAGATCTACAGCGGCATCAAGACAGCCATTATCAACTTCCTGATTGGCATCGTTTCTGGAATCGCTTCTAGGGTCTCGGACGCCAAGAGCAAGGTGACTGGTGCTTGGAACTCCATCAAGTCGACTTCGTCCGCTGTCTGGTCTTCGATCAAGAGCACCATCACTTCTATGGTCACAGGTGCGGTGAACTCCGTACGCACAAAGATCTCTGACGCGGTCAACATCGTGAAGGGAATCAAGGGCAAGGTAACGAGCGCTCTGTCCGGCGCCGGATCATTCCTCAAGGATGCCGGACGCAGGATCATCCAGGGACTCATCGACGGAGTTCAGGGAATGATCGGCTCGCTTAAGAACAAGTTCTCTTCCATCACCAACATGATTCCCGACTGGAAGGGTCCCATGGACGTCGACCTCAAGCTGTTAGCTCCGTCCGGACAGGCTCTTATGTCCGGTCTCATGGACGGAATCGGTTCGAGCACCCCTCTGTTGAAGCGTCAGCTCGGAGACATCACGTCGTCTATCCCGACAACGATGAACATGGGGATCAACTCAAGCGGTCTTTCCAAGTCCGCACCTACTGGCTTCCTCGGACTGGGTCCTGCACCCGCAGCGTCCGGGGGAGTTCACATTGAGAACCTGGAAATCCGCATTGACGGAACATTCGACATCAGCACCCCTGCTGAGCGTAAGCAACTGGCCGAGGCCGTTGTGGTCGAGTTCAGCGACACCCTACGAAAGCACGATAAGGAGAGGTACTGATCATGGCTCTTAATTGGGGAACAATCACCATCGGCCGTATCTCTCTGCGCGAGACGATCAACATCGCAGAGACAGGTGGAGCGGTCCCGACCCTTGCTGTTGAGGGTCGGGAAGAGTCTCACTACCTCACCCGTGCTGGTCTCTATCAGGTCCACGAGAACATCCTGGCTCTGACCGAGGGTCAGTATTACGCGGTGACGTTCGAGGACAAGCCAGAGCGGAACGGCTACTACGTGCTCGCCACCGTGTCCGCCAACCTCACCGACTATCAGGGCGAGTTCTCCGCTACGGCCTGGAAGCTCGGTCTTGAGCGCGTTGGTGCCGAGGGCGAGCTGGACATCCAGTCACGTCTTACCGGGACCGTGAGGGCGAACGCGTTCACCAGCTCGGGTACGTCGTGGCACGCGCCGGCTATCGGCCACTACTCGTACTACACGGGTGCCAGCGTCCCCTCGATCCTTCTCCGTGAGGGTGAGGACGCAGACGTCACCGTGTACCGCAACGTCCCTGAGGGGGCGCCTCGTTGGGGTGCTGCTGCGGACGACTACTACGGCGGTTGTGTGCGTGTGACCTCAACCAACATCGTTCCCACAGGAGCGGTGCTGGAGGGGACCAACCACACCATGACCGCGTCGGCCTGGTCGATGGACAACGGCCTGGTGAACGTCAACGCGTCGGGTGGGGCTCTGAGTGTCGGCTCGTACTCCGATGGCGCCTACCAGGAGAAGACATGGCTTGTGACCCTCGGTGGGGTCGCTCCTGAGTGGCGTTCGGTCTCGCTCATCCGCAACGACCCTGAGCAGACCATCGTCCGACTCACGTCGTCCCTTGCTCCTGGCCGTGTCTCGCTCGACCTCACCCTGAGGCGCGGGTCCCGCTTCGTGGAGCTGTACCTACAGACAGGGTCCAGCGCGACCCTGAGCGTCCACCTCCAGGCGGCCGAGGCCAACGACAACCACGCCGCTTCCGGCTACGTGGTGGCCACGTCGAACGATCCGGCGGGGGACAAGTTCACGTGCGGGTCGGCCCGTGCCTTCACCGCTCACGCGGACGGAGGGCTCACCAAGACGTCGGCCGTGTTCCTTGACTGCTACCTCGGTGTTGTCCGTGGCGGAACTGCCGCTGAACCGGGTGACGAAGCAGCAGAGCTGTTTGAGCAGTACATCGGCGCACTCGCCGAATCTACATACATCGTCCGTCGATGACGGACCACACCAAAGGAAGGATAGGCAATGGCCGTAACTGAGGTCTTACACAAGCTCGGTAGTTTCGACATCAAGCTGAACAGCACCACTCCGGTAGATGTGCTGGACAGCCTTGATTACTTCGGTCACATCGCCATTGTTCCGGGGCGCGTCGACATCACACAGGTTGGAGACAACCTGTTGGACGTGGCGCGTTACGTCGGTGTGGTCCGTTCTCGCCGTAGGTCTGATGACGGACGCAGCAGCAAGCCGGGCGACGATATCGCCGTTGGCGGAGTAGGTATGAACTTCTGGCTCGGTGACGACGACTCGGACAAGGGCAAGGGCGCCATCATCGAGACCCCTCTCACCTTTGCCAGCGAGACATACGCGAACACCATTCGCGCGCTGCTGCCGGACGCCGTGACCGAGGGCACCCTCTACGCGGTAGCCGGCGCGTACAACGGACGTCACGCGTACAAGACTCCTCGCTCTGCGGTGCAGTACGTCAACGACACCATGGGCACCACCAACACCCCTCTCTCGTTCCGCGTGAACGGCAACGCGACGTTGGACGCCGGACCTGAATCCGACCTGTACGTGACGGATCCTCAGTGCGTCGTGGTCCGTGCTGGTGCGGGTGAGGACATGCACCTTCGTGCGCTCACCGGAAGCACAGATGTTGATCAGGACATGGAGGACTTCACCACCCGCGTTCTCCTCCTGGCCGAAGGAGAGGGCGAGAGCATCGTCACCGCGAACGCGGACATCCAGGGTGGGCTCAACCCGTACAAGGACATCCACGGTAACGACCTCAAGCTGACCCGCATTGTCAGCGAGTCCGACACCTCTACCGAGAACGCGCAGGCGCGTGCTCAGCTTCAGCTCAATCGCTTCACTGGCAAGCGCAATGCAATGACGCTGTCCACCGATGACTACTACTTCAGCGGCTCGTACGCGGTCGGGGATTACCTCTACGTCTACAACCCTGACGCGGGACTGGTCGACACCAACAACGAGATCACATTCCGTGGGTCTCGTCTCAACCCCATCCGTCTACAGGTCCATGAACTCAACTGGCCAATCACACGCGGCTACTCCGTGGGCTATCGCGCGGGTGACGGAACCTGGACTGACCTCACCGACTACGTGTCGTTCGAGGCTCAGGCAGCACAGAAGGTTGTCGTTGGCGACTTCAACCGTGCACTCTCTACCGCTGGTTCACAGCCGGTAGGTACTCGTCCGGACGTCGACACTTCCATCCCCGACGCTCCGACATGGGTTGAGCCGTTCTTCAACAGCAACGACCAGGACGACCTTGGTACGTCTCGCGCCATCGTGCTACTCGCATGGGACGCACCACTGAACATCGACGGGTCGACCGTCCTCGATGGTGACCACTACGAAATCCAGTTCCGTCCCGACACAGACGCGATCTACCCGCAGAGTTGGGCCTCGGTCAGCAGTGCGTCGTGGGCTGCCCTGCACACATGGGAACAGCCCTTCACCCCACCTGTGGCGAGCTGGGAAACCCGCTACGTCGCGTGGGGTCAGTCGAGCTACGAACTCAACGCGCTAGCAACAGGCGTCGGGTACGACGTCCGTATCCGTGCGGTCGACAAGGCAGGCAACGCGGGGGAGTACGCGGACACCACGTTCATCACGACTCAGGACAACATTGCACCGAGCACACCAGCGGCCCCCGAGGTCGCCGGCTCACGCATCGCTGTCATGGTCGTGCACGAGCTGGGCAGGGCAACGGGCGGAACCTTCAACCTGGAAGCCGACCTCAGCCACCTTGAGGTCCACGTGGACTATGAGCCCAACTTCACGTGCTCCGTGGCGACCCTCAGGGGCACCGTGACGGCCTCCCAGGGAATGATTCAGGCGGAGATCCCTGCCGTCGTTTCTGTGCCCGTAGAAGAGCTGTCAGAGCGTTACGTCCGAGTGGTCGCTGTGGACAAGGCGGGGAACAAGTCGCTGCCCTCTGTGGCCGCTTCCGCTACCGCGCTCCTGATTGACGATGCCCACATCTCGGACCTCACCGTGTCGAAGGTGACAGCGGGAACGATCTCTGCGGACTTCATCCTTGGTGCCCGCATCAAGACCAGCGATGACGGGGCGCGCGTCGAGCTGAACTCGGACGGCATCCAGGCGTTCAACTCGGGCGGTATTCAGACAGTGGACATCGATGCTGAGACAGGAGATGCGTTCTTCGCGGGAACCTTTTCTACCAGAGCCGAGGATAATAATGCGGCAATCAGAATCACTCAGTCCAACGAGACGGGTGCTATTCGCTTCTACTCGGGGGACGGTTCGACCTTTGCTCGTATCTATTCTCAGGACCAGCCAAGCGCGGGAGTTGACGCGTCCGTGTCTCTTGTGTCCAGTCCGGACGGAGACGGTTTCTATACTCTCGGCAGCCATCAGGTAACCCAGTGGTTTGCCGGACGTGTAGAAGTCCTGGACGATTTCTACCGTCCCTCTGGGGGTGGGGTGCTGGCTACTAACGACAGCGTCAGCATGTTCTACACTCCGGATCCGGCCGTATTCAGTACGGATAGCGGAGTCGTCGTAAGTGATTTCAGTACGGACATCTTTCACAAGCGAGGCGAGGCCGAAGAGAACGGCTTCCTTATGTTGGATAGCAGGACCGCTCACTACGGGTCGTGGGGCAACTACATCTCCGCTTCTCCGACAACAGGTATTTGGACTGCTTCTATCGCGACCGGGGCCGGAAGCTTCACCAGCATGAGCGGATCGTTCGGGGCAACCATGGCTTCCGCCATGATTTGCCAGATCACTCCTCAGGCTACGAACTACGGAACCGGTACCCCAACAACCCACGGTCTGAGTCAGTTGGACACCTCCGGCTTCACGTACTCGTGGAACAACGGACAGCAGATGCGACTCAACGTCACTTGCCACCGTGCCTAACCGAACCGAGAAGGAGACAGACATGAGCAGTGAATACAAGGTGATCGCTGTCACCGATTACCCGAACTCCTCCGAACCCAAGTGGGCGGTGGACATGGAAAAGCCAGATGGGAATCTGCATCGTCACGTACTGCCGAAAGCAACTCTTGAGTGGCGAGCGGCAGAGTACGGAATCGATGACGTCGAGGAGCTAATGGACATCGTCCTGCATGAGCCTTTCCAGATTCCCGCCACAGAAGAGGAGCTGAGTTGGGATGCTGCCGCACAAGAGGCAGACACCAAGCTTCATCGCCTGCCCAGTCTGATTGAGGCGGAGTCGACAACCGAGGCCGCTGAAAGTCTGCGTGTGCGCATCGCTCGCACAAAGGCAGAGAAGGTCCACGTCGTCTCGACTCCGAAGAAGGGGCAGCCGGACCCGCTGGACAAGATCCGGAATGAACACGGTATCGACCCCGAGCGTAAGCGCGAGAAGCGCGAACTCGTGGACACCATGCGGTGGATGACACGGCATGGCGGATTACCCATCACCACGACACCATCCGGAAAGGAAGGAGTACGGCTATGAGCGACACAACTACCCGCTTAGCCCTGTACAAGCCAGAGCCAAGCGAAGACGTCAACGTGGAGACCGACCTCAACGCGAACCTCGATGCACTGGACCTCAACATGGGGTTCCGAATCTGCACTAGCAGTACCCGTCCCTCGGTCAAGTGGGACGGTATGGCCATCCGTGAGACCGACACGGGCAAGTGCTACGTCTGGTTCGCGTCGAGCACCACCTGGACCGAGGTGCTTCTCGGCGGTGGCTCCATCGACCTGCCAGCCGGCGAACAGTTCAACGTCGGGGGCACCACCTCTACGGCGAGCTTCGCGGCCATCAACACCGCAGCAGCCACCGACCTGTTGACCGGACGCGTCACTGGCGACACACAGAACCGCTTCCTCGTGGAGACCGATGGCGGCCTCTTCTGGGGAGCTGGTGGCGGAAGCGCTCCGGACGTCACCCTGTACCGCTCCGCAGCGAACACCCTTCGCACAGCAGACAGCTTCGTCGTGGACCTGGACGTCACCGTGTCCGGTGACCTCACCGTGGCGGGGATCGGTAAGGACATCTTCGTGACCAAGTCCGCTCTCACATCGAGGGCGAGCAACGTGACTCCTGCCAACGACACACACCTGTTGGCGTCCGTGGCTGCCAACGCCACCTATCTCGTAACTGTGATTCTGGCGTGGACCAACGGCGGTGGAGGAATGCGATGCGACTTCGCAGGACCCGCAAGCGCAACGATGGTGTGGAACGACAACGACGGAGTTGGGGTGGGTGCCATCGGTACGGACGTGATTTTCTCCGCCACTACTGGGACCACTTTGAACGGAACTCTCGTGACCTCGGGCACAGCCGGAACGCTGAACTTCCGATGGGCTCAGAACACAACCAACGTCGCCAACACAACGCTATTAGCGGGATGCTCGATGTATCTCCGTCGCGTGGCCTAAGAGCGCAAAGAAGAGGCGAGACCCCAACGGGTCTCGCCTCTTTGTTATGTGGTTAGCCCTGCCGTGCTGTGGCTAATTCTGCTTCTAACTCCGCAACCTTCTTCTCTAAGAGCTTGATGGCCGCGCGCTGTGCCAGAAGGTTCTCAGTGAGCGTGATCACTTGACTCTGATACTCGGGGAAAACTTCCTCGATGGTTACCTGCTTCACTCGGTGTCTCCTTCTTGGGCCTTGATAGCGGCGTACATCTCGACTGTCCAGGATGGGCTATCAAGTTCGCCGCTATCGTCGGTCAAGCTGATCCAATATTCAGTCTCGGTATCGTTGTCCACCTCTGCGTGAATGTCCGTCACTTCGTTCTCCGTGTGTCAGTGAATAGTCTCGACAGCGCAACCGACTAGGTCGCGTGCCATGTTGGGCGGTACTGCATTACCAGCAAGGCGAACGCGGAGACGCTTAGAGAGCGTGTCCTCGTTCCACTGGTAGTCATCTGGGAATGCCATTGCTGCGGCGTACTCCTTGGGTGACAGCATTCGGAAGAGGCAATCTTCCGCTGATGCCTGAGCCCGGACCAATGCCGCTGTGTCGATAGTGGTAACGGTCCTCAGCGGCTCTGTGGTTGGCCGTGCAACTCCGGTCGAGTAGTAAGGAATCACTAGACCGTGATGGTTACCGGACGCTGTGACAGTGGCCAGAGGATCCGACACGGGACGAGTAGTGGAACCTCCACCCCTCAACTCAGCGATGAACGGCGGCACGAGAAGACCGGTCTCGTTGCGCGTGGTGCACGTACGCATGGGGCGGTCAATGCCGAACGGCTGCTTCGCGTCGCGACCTTCAACCGGGATCAGCGCGTGACCGTACTTCTCAAGACCGAGCTTGATGCGGTGCATGGTCTTGTCGGCGAGTGGTCGCTTGCGGTCGCCGATGCGGTTACCGAGGTCGGACCAATCGATGATCTCCGAGGCGGGCCGTGTCAGGGGCTCTGCCACGGACGAGCATGCGCGACAGCGGTAGACGTACTGCTGTCGGTATTTGCCGGCTCGCTTCTCGGGGTTCTTCCATGCCTGGAAGGTCTCGCCTACCGCTTCGCAGTTGGAGCACCAGGCCGTTGGAGAAGTCCACCGTTCGGTGTCCGGGCACGGCGTCCCCTTGGGGTGTGCGAGGCAGAACCATCGGTCTCGCCACTGCGCTGCTGCGGGGCCGAGCTGACCCGCGAACGCTGCGTTGAGGAAGACCTCATGCAGGCAGTAGCCCGTGTCTTCCATCGAGACCTTCCAGCCCCGGAACCCTGCCCACTTGCGTACTTCGACCACGTTCTCAACGAACACGAATCGGTACTGGTGGTACTCGGTGAATCGCTGGATGTCCCACATGGTGGCTCTGCTTCGCTCTGCGTCGACATCCTGTGAGGACTCGGCACGGGCTTTACCCTGCGCGACGCTGTGCTTTGTGCATGAGGGCGAGCCCCATAAGAGGTCGGTCTTCGGGTAACGGCGCGGGTCGACCTGAGATAAGTCCGCGCAATCGTGGTCGGCGTCGGAATGATTCAACTGGTGCACGTCGATTGCGACGGGCCAGTGGTTCGCTGCCATCTTGACGGTTACCCCCGGAACGAGGGAGGCCCCGTGAGAAGAGCCTCCCCCGCCACAGAAGAGATCAGTAAGCGTGAGGCTCATAAACGATCCTCGAACTCACTTGGAACGAGGTACTTGTTGGTGAACTCGGTTACTGCCTCATCCACTGCATCGCTGACAACTTCGGTCTTCGCACGGTACTGACGGATGGTGCGGCTACCCGCTTCGCCTGTGCGGACGTTGATGACAAGCGGACGTTCTACCTTGACCTCGATACCGTCGTGTCCTTCTACCGCTTCCCAATCGTAGGTTGCCTTTGCTGCGTCCAGGTCTGCCCTTCGCTCCCGAGAGTTCTTAATGCTTCGGTACATCTCTTCATCCACCACGGGTGTCAAGGTGGACGCTTCCGCACTCAGTTCATACTCAACGGCTGCTAGTCGGTTGGACAATTCGTTCTTCTTCTTGCGGAACGGATTCTTCACTGTGTGTCTCCTTCTTGTGTGTTAGTTCTCTCGGTATTCGTTAGCTAGTTGGGTCAGTGCTCTTGCTACATCTCTTCGCGAGTAGAGACCTTTGTCTACCTCGGGGAGGTCCCAGATTCGTCGGGCCACCTCACGTAAGATGTCCCCCTCGGATTCCCACTGCCCCGATTGGCAGTCTTCGCACTGGTCTCGTTCTGTGCAGAACTCCCAATCGCAGGTGTTCGCCATTCGTCTACTCTCGTGCTTTCTGCCATACGGCCTTTAGGTCGTCATCGGCTTCCGGGTAAATATCGGTGATCTGCTCCCATGTGAGAGAGCGGAGTAACTTCTCTACGTGCTGCCATGCCTCGGTAATCTCTGCGATCATCTCGGCGATATGCTCACGCATAAGGCCGAGGTCTAGCTGGATATTTAGTTCGGCTTCTGCCATGAGGCTTAGTCCTTGTCGGTGGCGTATGTGGTGTTGGCGTACTTGGCCTTAGCTTCCATTGCTGCTGTGTGTGCGGGGGTGATCTTTCCGTCGACCCAACGAGCTAGCAGGATGAGAGGGATTCCGACGATGAGGATTGCGGCGAAGATGCTCAATAGGGCTACGGTCATTTCAGTCCATCCATTCGGTTGGTAGGTCATGCAGTTTGAAGAGATCGCTTAGGGCCCGACGTACAACCGTGGCCCGGTTGGTTCCTGTCTTGCGCACTAGTTTTTGTATGTTGGCGTCTTCCTGAGGGGTTAGTGGAACCCCGACGAATTCGGTGAATCGCTTTCCACTGGTTGGCATTCGGTCTCCTTTCTTTAACTCTTATTAAACATAATACGGCATGAATGGATTCCCATAAGTCGGAACTCTCAGTGACCAATATCGAGCAATTCAACAATGGAAGAAGTGATTACTCGGCAGCTTCCGCCTAGCTTCATGACGCGCACGGGACAGGTGTCCGTGCGGATGAGTTCGTACATGTGTGAGCGGCTGATGCCGAGGGCTCTTGCTCCGTCTTCGACGGAGACGACAGCGGCCCAAGATCTGATCTCGTCCAGGGTGGGTGTGCGGGTGCTCATGCGGTGTCCTTAGGTCGTGGCACCGCACAGGGTCCGGGGGTGAGGGGGTGTTCGCCAAACACTTTTGCGTAACGGTGTGATGCGGGTACTCGCACTAGCCGGCCCACTGGCACGATGTCCAGCATGTGAGACCAGAGGGGAGGCTGCACATTGCATATCACGTGTGTACTTGCAGGTCAGAGCATGTGTGATGTGTGATGTCATTAGTGGGGACTTACGGATGTGTGAGATGCATGTGTACCTTGGCCTCTGTACCCGCAACCACGTAAGCGGGTGAGTGTGTGAGAGGGAGGGTTCATGTCGGACGGCATCAAGCGCGTGAGTCAGTGCTCGGTCTGTGATCGGCTCACGACGGAGACCGTGTCGGGCGGGTTGGTTAGCCACCCGTCACGTGGTCCGAAGTGTGCGGGGAAGGAACCCAAGAAGAACGGCACGACCAAGTACCGATTCACGACCGAGGGCGGTCTCGACCCGCAGACCGGAAAGCGGAAGCAGATCACGGAGACGCACGACAAGCTGAATGACGCCAAGCACGCGTTGAATGAGATCCGGACGGCTCACGGAAACAGCGTCCTGGTGCCCCCGCACAAGATGACGCTTAACCAGTGGCTGGACGAGTGGATGGAGCAGCGCAAGGCGGAACTAGAGGTGTCGTCCTACAACACCTACCGGCATCTGCTGAAGCCGGTCCGGGAGTATCTGGGTCACATGCGCATGCAACTCGTGACCGAGGATCACGTCCGGTCTCTGCGTGACTGGCTTCTCGTGGGCGCGCGCCGAAGGGGCGGGAAGGTGGGTACCGGTCTGCGGCCGGTGACCGTGCGGGAAATCCTCGGTCGTCTGAAGACGGCTCTGGAGGCTGCGCATATCCGGAAGTTCGTACGCGCCAACGTCGCTCAGTTTGTCAAGGTGCCGTCGAAAGCGTTTCGGGAGGATGCGCGCAACAACAAGCGGGCCACACCGTGGGGAATCCTGGAAGTCCAAGAGTTCCTGGTGGGCATCAAGGGCGACCCGCTGTTCCTCGCGCACCTGCTGTCCCTCATGGGTCTGCGTGCGTCCGAGGTATGCGGGCAGCGCTGGACGGACATCGATTGGGAGAAGGGAACAACAACCGTCGCTAACGCCCGTGTGCTGACGGACGGCGAAGTGGTCGAGAAGTACACCAAGTCCGAGAGCGGAGAGAGGACTCTGCCCTACCCGGACATCGTCGGGAAGGGCTACCGGGCTCTGCGGGTGATGCAGGATGCGGAGTTGGCCGCTCTCGGCATGACGCGGTCGGATCGTCCGGGGTCGGACTACATCTTCATGAACGTCTATGGGGACGTCATGACGACCCAGGAACTCCGGGGAGCGGCGTACGCGCACATGGCCCGTCTCGGACTCCGCCGGGTCCAGCTCCGGGACGCGCGCCGTGCCTGCCTGACGTACCTCTCGATGAATGGAGTTCCCCGGAAGATCCTCGCTGCATGGGCGGGTCACACGAACGCGGACTTCACGGAGCGGGTCTACGTCTCGGCGGACATCGACTCACTGAGGCTGGCGACCGGTCACCTTGAGACGCTGTTCGGGTTCTCCGAGGCCGCATGAGTGGGCCGGCTAGGGCTCACGGGCCGGGGCTGTGAGAATCCGTGAGAATCGATCATGGTTCTGAGGGGGTGTAACACCCTCTGACCTGCACATACTTGGTGATCACTGCTTAGGTTTACCTAAGTTAACACTCCGCCGCCGTACGGGGCGTGATCGGCGGAACCCGTCGTCACTTCCCGAGCGTGACCAACAGCCGGTGCAGCGCGTTGTTCAGACCCCAGCGCGCCGCCAGCGCGTCCAGCGTCTCGGGATCGAGCGGCTCGGCCGGCAGTGCCGGGTCGAAGTCCGGCAGCGGAACGTCACCGGCGACCCGCACCACTGTCGGCGCGACCGCCACATAGGCCCTGGCCTCGTCCAGCCGCTTGCGCTGCGAGGGCGTGAGGCCGGACCGCGGATCGTCGACCGCCGCCATGATCCCGGCCAGATTCCCGTACGCGTCGAGCAGCTTGGCCGCCGTCTTCTCGCCGATCCCGGGCACACCCGGCAGCCCGTCGCTCGGATCGCCGCGCAGCAGCGCCAGATCCACATAGCCGGATCCGTCGACCCCGTACTTCTCGCGCAGCCACGCCTCGTCCGTCACCTGGAGCGAGCCGACCCCCTTGAGCGGGTACAGCACCCGCACCTGGCGGGCGTCGTCCACCAGCTGGTAGAGGTCGCGGTCGCCCGTGATGATGTCCACCGGGCCGGACGCGGCGCCGGTGAGGGTGCCGATCACGTCGTCCGCCTCGTATCCCGCGACGCCGACCCGGGCGATTCCCAGCGCGTCCAGCACGGCCTCGATGATCGGCACCTGCGGCGCGAGCGTGTCCGGCGTCTCCTCCTCGTCCGGCCCCTCCGGCGTCTCCACCGCCACGCGATGCGCCTTGTACGACGGGATCAGATCCACCCGCCACTGCGGCCGCCAGTCGGCGTCCCAGCAGGCCACGAGATCGTCCGGGTGATGGTCCTGGACGAGCCGGGTGATGAAGTCGAGCAGGCCCCGGACCGCGTTGACGGGCGTGCCGTCGGGGGCGCGCACCGAGTCGGGGACCCCGAAATAGGCCCGGAAGTAGAGGGAAGCGGTATCGAGGAGCATCAGGCGTCGCGTCACACCCCGATGATGCCGTATCCCACTGACAGCGGCCGGACGGTGACTCCCCGACACCGTCCGATCCCGTCTGACCTGCGCGGCAGTGGTATCGAGTGGTGTGGACCACATAAGCGTTTGGTTCCGGCGGGCCAGGGCAGACGCGCAGGCGGAGCGAACCCGGGCGCGGACTCCCACAGGGACCGTCGACCGGCCACGCGGGCCGACCCCGTACCGCTCCACGGCCCGCCGGCGGGGGTGGCGGGCCGTTTCTCATTTCGACGGCGTGAGGTATATGTGTCCAGGCTGCAGGCGGAACACCTGTACAAGGTATTCGGCGCACGACCCGAAGAAGCGGTGAGGAAGCTCGAAAGCGGCACGGACCGCGACGAGTTGCGCGCCGACGGTACGACCGCAGCGGTGATCGACGCCTCGTTCTCCGTCGATCCCGGTCAGATATTCGTCGTGATGGGACTCTCCGGATCCGGCAAGTCCACGTTGCTGCGCATGCTCAACGGACTGCTGGAGCCGACGTCCGGGCGGGTGCTCTTCGACGGCCAGGATCTGACCGCCCTGAGCGCGGCCGAGCTGCGCACCGTGCGCTCGACCAAGATCAGCATGGTCTTCCAGCACTTCGCGCTCTTCCCGCACCGCAGTGTGCTGGAGAACGCGGGATACGGCCTGGAGGTCCAGGGCGTTCCTCGCGCCGAGCGGAACAGACGCGCCACCCAGGCGCTCGAACTCGCGGGCCTGGCCGGCTGGGAGAAGGCCTGGCCCGACGAGCTGTCCGGCGGTATGCAGCAGCGTGTGGGCCTGGCCCGCGCGCTCGCCACCGACGCGGACCTGCTGCTCATGGACGAGTCGTTCAGCGCGCTCGACCCGCTGATCCGCCGTGACATGCAGGACCAGCTCCTGGAACTCCAGAAGCGGCTGAAGAAGACCATCGTCTTCATCACCCACGACCTCAACGAGGCCATGCGGCTGGGCGACCGGATCGCCGTGATGCGTGACGGCGAGATCGTCCAGCTCGGCACCGCCGAGGACATCCTCGTCACCCCGGCCAACGAGTACGTCGCCTCCTTCACCCAGGACGTCGACCGCTCACGTGTCCTGACCGCCGGCGCGATCATGGCGGACGCCGACACCGCCCATGGCAGCCGTACGGACGACGGCAAGGAACTGCGTACCGACAAGGACGTGCTCGCGGCGGCGCCCGCCACCGTCACCGCGAGCACCCCGATCATCGAGCTGTTCACCCCCTGCTCGACCAGCTCGGTCCCCGTCGCCGTCGTCGACGAGGAGGGGCGGCTCGTCGGAGTCGTACCGCGCGCCAGGCTGCTCGCCGTACTCGGCGAGCCGATGACGCCCGCCGAAGCGCCCGCGAGCGCCTCGGTGCCCGTGGCCGACGGCGGCCCGGAAACGCTGTCCGTCGGCAAGGAGGCGGCCAGTGCCTAGGCTCCCGCTCGGTGAGTGGGTCGACAGCGCGGTCGACTTCCTCCAGCGACATCTCTCCTGGCTGTTCGACGCGATCAGCTCACTCGTCACCGGTATGTACGACGCCGTCGACGCGGTGCTCAACGGTCCCGAACCGCTTCTTCTCGCCGGCATCCTGGCCGTGCTCGCCTGGTGGCTGCGCGGACTGCTCGCGGCCGTGCTCGCCTTCGTCGGGTTCGCGCTCATCGACTCGATCGAGCTGTGGGAACTCGCGATGTCGACGCTCTCGCTGGTGCTCGTCGCGACGATCGTCATCCTGGTCATCGCGGTGCCGCTCGGCGTCTGGGCGTCACGCTCGGCGACCGTCAGCGCCGTCATCCGGCCGGTGCTCGACTTCATGCAGACGATGCCCGCGATGGTCTATCTGATCCCCGGCATCATCTTCTTCGGCGTCGGCGTGGTCCCCGGCATCATCGCCACGATCATCTTCGCCCTGCCGCCCGGCGTCCGTATGACGGAGCTGGGCATCCGGCAGGTCGACGCCGAACTGGTCGAGGCCGCCGAGGCGTTCGGCACCAGCCCGCGCAACACCCTGCTGCGCGTCCAGCTCCCGCTCGCGCTCCCGACGATCATGGCCGGCATCAACCAGGTGATCATGCTGGGCCTGTCCATGGTCGTCATCGCGGGCATGGTCGGCGGCGGCGGCCTCGGTGGCGCCGTCTACCGGGCCATCGGCAATGTCGACATCGGCCTCGGCTTCGAGGCGGGCGTCTCCATCGTCATCCTGGCGATGTACCTGGACCGGCTGACCGGCGCGCTGGGCCGGCAGGTCTCGCCGCTGGGCCGCCGCGCGCTGGCCAAGGCGCAGGCGATGCGCGGTTCGTTGAAGATCTCGGACCACCGGCCGCGCCCCTCGGTCGCGGTGGTCGGTGTGGTCGTCCTCGCGCTCGTCGCGGGCGGCATGAGCATCTTCGGCGGCGACAAGTCCGCCACGGTCGCCGCCGACGGCGACGTCGGCCAGGGCAAGAAGATCAGCATGGGCTACATCCCCTGGGACGAGGGCATCGCCTCCACCTTCCTCTGGAAGGAGCTGCTGGAGCAGCGCGGTTACGAGGTCGAGGCCACCCAGTACGAGGCGGGGGCGCTCTACACCGGCCAGGCGAACGGCCAGATCGACATCCAGACGGACTCCTGGCTGCCGACCACCCACGCCACCTACTGGGACAAGTACCAGGACAAGCTGGAGGACATGGGCTCCTGGTACGGCGAGACGTCCCTGGAGCTGTCCGTGCCCAGTTACGTCAAGGGCGTCGACTCGCTGGCGGATCTCAAGGGCAAGGCCGGCCAGTTCAAGGGCCGGATCATCGGCATCGAGCCCAGCGCGGGCGAGATGGGCATTCTCAAGGACAAGGTCCTCAAGGAGTACGGCCTCGAAGGCGAGTACAAGGTCGTCGACGGCTCCACGCCCGGCATGCTGGCCGAGCTGAAGCGCGCGTACGAGAAGAAGGAACCGGTCGTCGTCACGCTCTGGTCCCCGCACTGGGCGTACAACACCTACGACCTGAAGAAGCTCAAGGACCCCAAGGGCACCTGGGGCGAGGGCGACGGCGTGCACACGCTCGCCCGCAAGGGCTTCTCCGCAGAGAACCCGACCGTCGCCAAGTGGCTCAAGAACTTCAAGATGACCGAGGAACAGCTCACCAGTCTTGAGGCGGAGATCCAGGGCGCCGGCAAGGGCAAGGAGCAGGAGGCCGTACGCGCCTGGCTGAAGGACAACCCGGGAGTGGCCGACAAGTGGGCCCCGGTCGGGGGCGTCAGCAAGGGCGCGAACGGCAAGGACGAGCGTGAACGGCCCATCGAGGTCGCCTGGTTCCCCTGGGAGGAGGACATCGCCGCCACCTATCTGTGGAAGGCGGTGCTGGAGGACCGGGGCTACAAGATGAACCTCAAGCAGTTCGAGGTCGGTCCGATGTACACGGCGATGTCCCGGGGGCAGATCGACGTCCAGTTCGACGGCTGGCTGCCCAACACACAGAAGAAGTACTGGGACAAGTACGGCGACAAACTCTCCGACCTCGGCTCCTGGTACGGGCCGACGTCCCTGGAGATCGCCGTGCCCTCCTATGTGAAGGGCGTCGACTCGCTGGCGGATCTGAAGGGCCGGGAGGACGAGTTCAAGGGCCGGATCGTCGGCATCGAACCCGGCACCGAGACCATGAACATCCTCAAGAACAAGGTCCTGCCGGGCTACGGCCTGGACGGCGCCTACAAGGTCGTCGACAGTTCGACGCCCGGCATGCTGGCCGAGCTTGAGCGGGCGTACGCCAAGAAGCAGCCCATCGCGGTCATGCTGTGGACCCCGCACTGGGCCTACAACGAGTACAAGCTCACCAAGCTGAAGGACCCGCAGAAGGCGTTCGGCGAGGGCGACCAGATCCGCACGGTCGGCAACAAGGACTTCCCCAAGAACTATCCGCAGCTGACCGAGTGGTTCAAGGACTTCAAGTTGAGCGAGCAACAGCTCGCCGGCCTGGAGAACGAGATCCAGAAGCGCGGCACGGGACATGAGGAAGAGGCCGTGAAGGCGTGGATGGAGAAGAATCCGGGCATCGCCGACCAGATCGCTCCACAGTGAGCAGTGCCGTGAGCAGTGCGGTGAGCGGTACGCGGTAGGCGGCGACGGAAGGCGAGAGGCGGGCACCGCGAGCGGCGGTGCCCGCCTTTCCCGCACCCGTGGACCCCGCTCACGTCGGACCCCGCTCGCGTAGATTGGAATCTGTGGCCCTACGGGCCGGTAACCGGATCGGGACGGATCGGCCGCGGGTGGTGCGGACCGCCCGTGCGCGGCCGTCAACTCTGAGAAGATGACGATCCGGCCGGAGGGAGCCCAGACATGGACGACAAGGAAGCGCTCAGGGTGGGCGCCGCCGTCCGCAGGCGGCGCAGGTCCCTCGGGCTGACGCTGGCGGCCGTCGCCGACCGCAGCGGACTGTCCGTACCCTTCCTCAGCCAGATCGAGAACGAACGTGCCCGGCCGAGCCCCCGCTCGCTGGAGCGGGTGGCCGACGCCCTGGACACCACGATCGCCGCGCTGCACGCGGCGGCCGACTCCGCACGCACGGTCGACGTCGTACGGGCCGACGACAGCGGCGGTACGGGTGTACGCAGGGTGGCCCGCGGCGGACACCAGCTGCACGCCAAGGAGTACACCGGCGAACTGGACACCGGGCGCGAGTACCAGCACCGCAACGACGAGGTGATGTACATCGCCGACGGATCGGTGGAGGTCGAGGCCGAAGGCCGCGCGTACCGCCTGGAGCGCGGCGACACGCTGTATCTCTCCGGGGGAGTCAGGCACCGCTGGCGCGCCACCGACCCCGGTACCCGCATCCTCGTCGTCGCCGTCGCGGAACACATCGACGCGACGTTCGACACCCGGCGCTGAGCGGCGGGCCGCGCCGTGCGGATCGTCTCGCTCGTTCCCTCGCTCACCGAGGCCGTCGCGGTCACCGCGCCCGGCCTGCTGGTGGGCGCCACCGACTGGTGCAGCCACCCCGCCGGCCTCGACGTCGTACGCGTGGGCGGCACCAAGAATCCCGACATCGCCGCGATCACCGCGCTGCGCCCCGACCTCGTCGTCGCCAACGAGGAGGAGAACCGCGAGCCCGATCTGGCCGCGCTGCGCGCGGCGGGCATCGACGTGCTGGTCACCGAGGTACGCGACCTCGACCAGGCGTTCTCCGAACTGGAACGGATGCTCGTGACGGGCTGCGGGCTCGCGGTGCCGCGCTGGCTCGACGAGGCACGCGGCGCCTGGGCGGCGGTGCCCGCTCCGCCTCCGTACGGAGGCGGGCGCCGGGCGGTCGTACCGATCTGGCGCAGGCCGTGGATGGTGCTCGGCCGGGACACCTTCGCCGGCGATCTGCTCGCCAGGCTCGGCGTGCACAACGTCTACGGCGACCGCGCGGAGCGCTACCCGCGCGTCCCGCTCGACGAGCTGCGGGCCTCGGGCGCCGACCTGGTCGTCCTGCCCGACGAGCCGTACCGCTTCACCGCCGACGACGGCCCGGAAGCCTTTCCCGGACTGCCGGCCGCGCTGGTCGACGGGCGCCTGCTCACCTGGTACGGGCCGTCACTCGCCGAGGCCCCGGCGGCGCTGCGGGCAGCGCTCCGCTGACCAGGCCGTGGACGGTACGGGTCCAGGAGACCGCCCAGGCGGCTGTCAGCAGGGCGAACAGACCGAACGCCAGCCATGAGAAGGCGACGAGGCCCGTGGCGCGGGCCAGCCCGGCGGAGCCCGTCACGCAGGTGCCGACGGGGAACGTGAAGGCCCACCACGTCATCGAGAACGGCATTCCGCGCCGTATCGCGCGCACCACCATCGCGACCGCGAGGGCCAGCCACAGGAGGGCGAAGCCCAGCACCGGGACGCCGTACAGGACGGCGAACGTGTCCAGGCCGGAGAGGCCGGAGAGGCCGGAGGGGGCGGAGAGGCTGGTGGGCGCCGCCTCTGCGAAGTGGCCGACGGCCGTCGTGGACTGGCCGAGCGGGCCGAGTACGAGGAAGAGCACGGGCGTCAGGGCGACGGGCAGCGGACCGAACAGCACCAGCCTGCCGAAGACCAGCGGCAGCAGGGTGAGGGTGGCGAGCAGGCTCAGCCCGAACAGGGCGATGCAGGCGAACAGCAGCGCCCCGCGCCACTGACCGGCGGGCAGATACGGGATCAGCGCCGGGCCGAGGGCCGCCGACACCATGGGCGCCACGACCGGCAGCAGCCACACCGGGGACGCGTCGGCGGCCCGCACCCGGTGCCGTACCACCATCAGATACGGGATGCCCACGGCCGTGGCCAGGCCGACGAGCGTGCCGACGGTGAAGAGTACGGCGTCCACGGCCACGGCCGCGCTCTCGCCGATCACCCGCCGGCCCACGGTGAGGGCGGCTCCGCCGACCGCGAGCAGCGCCATCGCCAGACATCCGTAGAAGGGCGCCACGGCGGGGTCGAGCAGTTGGGCGCGCGCCTGGTCGCGGTGGTGGACCCAGTGCCCGGCGCGAGCGACCAGCAGGATCAGGAGCATCACCGCCGACAGTGCCCATACGGCGACGGAGAAGGCGCGCGCTACGGGTCCGAGCGCCGGGCCCCAGGGGAGTGCGGCGCCCGCGCTCGCGACGATCGCGGTGCCCATCACGCTCGCGTACCAGTTGGGCCCGATGTGGCGCAGGGCCGGGAAGCGCCTGGGGCGGGTCGGCGCGAGCGTCTTCGTCGGGAACGGCGGGGACGTCGGGGCTTCCGGGATTTCTGGGATTTCCGGGGCTTTCGAGGCGGCCTGGGCGAGGGTGGGCATGTTCGCACCCTCCTCGCTCCGCGGGCTGCCCACCAGGCCCCTTGGTGCTATGAGGCCATAACCTGCATGTATGACTGATGAGCCTCCTGTGACTCTTGCCCACCGGGTGCCCGAGCTGGGCGCGCTGGAGCTCCTCATCGCCGTCGCCCGACACGGCAGCATGGGCGGGGCCGCCCGTGAGCTGGGCATCAGCCAGCCGGCGGCGAGCAGCCGCATACGGTCCGTGGAACGGCAGCTCGGCGTGAGCCTCTTCGACCGGTCGCCGAGCGGCTCCCGGCTCACCGAGGCGGGCGCGCTCGTCACCGACTGGGCCCGGCGGATCATGGAGTCGGCGGAGGCGTTCGACGCGGGCGCTCAGGCGCTGCGCGACCGGCGCGATTCGCGGCTGCGGGTCGCCGCGAGCATGACCATCGCGGAGTATCTGCTGCCCGGCTGGCTCATCGCGCTGCGCACGGCCCGCCCGGACACGGCCGTCTCGCTCCTGGCCGGCAACTCGGGCGCCGTGGCCGCGCGGCTCCTCGGCGGCGAGGCGGACCTCGGGTTCGTGGAGGGCCTGGCCGTGCCCGGCGGGCTGGACGGCACGGTGATCGGCCGCGACCGACTGGTGGTCGTGGTGGCGCCGGCCCACGATTGGAGCGGACGGCGTACGGCGCTGACGCCCGCCGAACTGGCGGCCACCCCGCTGATCCTCCGTGAGGAGGGCTCGGGCACCCGCCAGGTGCTCGACGCGGCACTCGCCTCCTACGGAGGTCTCGCCGAACCGCTGCTCGAACTGTCCTCCACGACGGCGGTCAAGGCGGCGGTGGTGAGCGGCGCGGGCCCTTCGGTGCTCAGCGAACTGGCCGTGGGGGAGGAGCTGGCGGCACGCCGCCTGCTGGAGGTGGAAGTACCCGGAATCGAACTGCGCCGCGAACTCCGCGCGGTCTGGCCGACGGGCCACCGCCCGACCGGCCCGGCCCGCGACCTGCTGTCCCTGACCCGCACCTCCGGCACTGTGGACCCGGCCTAGGGCCTGTCTTCAAGGTCCCGCCTGGCCTGCGACGCCTGGCACGGCACCTCGCCCCCGTAGGCCCTAGGGGGCCACGGGAGGTGCCCCCTGCGTTGTCGGAATCGGCCAAGTACGGCCGGGCCATCCACAACGCCGATCCTCCGCCTTGCGATGCACCGCACCGACGAGACATCAGCCGCTCCGCGGCGGGCGCAGGCCCCGCCCTACGGGCGGACGGCGCTACTTTGAAGACAGGGCCTAGGGGGTGTCTTTCGGATCCTGCCGGGCTCGCGGTCCCTGGTGCCGCGCCTCTCCCGTAGCCCCGAGAGGGGCACGGGAGTGCCCCGCCGTTGTCGTCGGTCGGCATGGCTCCGCCGTGCCTCCCTCCTCCGCCTTGCGATCCACGGCACCAACGTGACATCAGCCGCTGCCCGCGACGCCTGGCCCGGCAGCTCTCCCGCGTAGGCCCCGAGGGGGCCACGGAGGTGCCCCCTGCGGTCTCGGAGTCGGCCACGTACGGCCGGGAACTCCACAACGCCGGTCCTCCGCCTTGCGATGCACCACGCCAACGAGACACTGGCCGCTCCGGGCCCGGGCCCGGCTGATCCCCGAAGATCCGCCGGACAGGACCTGGAGCCCGTCGATCAGGCCGGGCCCGCGTCCGAGCACACCCGGGACGCCTCCCGCACCAGCGCGGCCATCACCCGCACGTCCTGCCCCATCTCCGGGTGCCACTGCACCCCCAGCGCCCACCGGTCGTCCACCAGCTCCACCGCCTCCACCGTTCCGTCGGTCGCGTACGCCGAGGCGATCAGGCCCTCGCCCAGTCGGTCCACCGCCTGGTGGTGGGAGGACGGGACGTCCGACTCCTCAGGGACGACCGTTCCGTACCGTGTGCCCGGCACCGGCTTCACCGGATGCTCGCCGAAGACGCCGAGAGTCGCGGCCGTGTGGCCCTCCAGATGCTGGACGAGCGTGCCCCCGAGGGCGATGTTCAGCAGCTGCATGCCCCGGCAGATCGCCAGCAGCGGCGTTCCGGACGCCAACGCCGCCTCGATCAGGGCCAGTTCCCAGTCGTCCCGCTCCCTGGCGGGTGGTCCGGTACGGGGGTCGGGCTCGGCCCCGTACCGTACGGGCTCCACATCCGGACCACCGGCGATCACCAGCCCGTCGAGCCGGGCGACCACCGAGGCGGCCGTGGCCGACTCGTCCGGCGGGAGCATGACGGCGACGCCGCCCGCGCGCTGGACGAGCCGGGGATAGCCCATGGGCAGCAGAGCGGCGGGCAGATCCCAGACGCCCCACTTGGCCGACGTCTCCAGATACGTGCTGACGCCGATGAGCGGCTTCACTGAACGTTCCTCCGTTGGTGCCGTGCTTGTGCTGTGCGGTCGTGCGGTCGTGCGGTGGTGCGGGTCGTGCGGCGGTGCGGTCGGGCGGGGTCTCAGTCCCGTTGCAGGTCGGCCTCGGCCGCCGCGAGCGCGGCGAACTCCTCCTCGGGCGCGGCGGCCACCAGCCGGTGCCGACTGTAGAAGGCGAAGTAGGCGAGAGCCACGACATAGACGCCGAGCGCGATGAACGCGGCGTCCTTGTCCACCAGGAACGTCGCCACCAGCGCCGACAGGGCCAGCACGAACGCCACACCGGAGGTGAGCATGCCGCCCGGGGTCCGGTACGGGCGGTGCAGGCCGGGCTCGCGGCGCCGCAGCACCAGGTGCGAGAGGGCCATCAGCGCGTAGGAGATGGTGGCGCCGAAGACCGCGACGTTCAGCATCCGGCTGCCGTTGCCGCTGCCCGCGGCGAGGGCGAAGCCGATCGCGCCGGGTATCAGCAGACCGAGGTACGGGGCCTTGCGGCTGCTGGTCAGCGAGAGGAAGCGCGGCAGATAACCGGCGCGGGAGAGCGCGAACAGCTGCCGGGAACCGGCGTAGATGAGGGAGAAGAAGGACGCGACCAGACCGGCGAGCCCCGCGTAGTTGACGAACCGGCTGAGCGCCGTGGGCTCGCCGTCCCCCTGGAGCGCGACGACCAGCGGATTCCCGGCGTCCATGACGGCGGCGGAGCCGCGCGCGCCGGTCGCGGCGAAGAACGTGATCAGCGCCAGCAGGGCGAGGATGCCCATGGAGATCGACAGGGCCCGCGGCATCGAACGCACCGGGTCCTTCGCCTCCTCGGCCGCCAGCGGCACCCCCTCGACGCCGAGGAAGAACCACATGCCGAACGGGAACGCGGCCCAGATGCCCAACAGACCGTACGGCAGCCAGGAGTTGGACCCGAACGCGTCCTCCTGGACAGGGATGTCGTTCAGACCGCTGCTGTCGAACTCGGTGAACGCGCCCACCGCGAAGATCAGCAGCGCGGCGACGGCGATGGCCGTCACGACCAGGCTGAAGCGCAGCGCCTCGCCGACGCCCCACAGGTGGATGCCGATGAAGATGGCGAAGCAGGCGAGATAGACCGGCCAGCCCGCGTCCAGTCCGAAGAGGTTCAGCGACTCGACGTAGTCACCGATGAAGATGGAGATCGCGGCCGGCGCCAGGATGTACTCGATGAGGATGGCCGTGCCGGTCAGGAAGCCGCCCCAGGTGCCGAGCGCGCGGCGGGCGAAGCCGTAACCGCCGCCCGCCGTGGGCAGGATCGCGGACAGTTCGGCGAGCGAGAAGACGAGACAGGCGTACATCGCGCCCATCAGGAGGGTCGCGATGGCGAGCCCGCCGAAGCCGCCCTCGGCGAGCCCGAAGTTCCAGCCGGAGAAGTCCCCCGAGACGACGTACGCGACGCCGAGGCCGGTCAGCAGCAGCCAGCCGGCGCTGCCGCGCTTGAGCGTACGGCGCTTGAGATAGGCCGCGTCGTCGGCGGAGCCCGACGGGCCGGCTGGTGGAATACGGGAGTCCGTGCCTTCGGCCATGAGCCGCTCCTGCCTCGGTTTCCTGCCACGGGTAAAGGTGTGAGGCCACACCATTGCGGCCGGAATCGCTCGCGCGCAAGCCCTGTGCGTTAAGCGACTGTTACGGACCTCGGGGCCGGGAGGGCCAGGACGGCCGGGGCTCACGTAACCCGGCACGTAGGTCCCGCACGTCACCCGTCACGTCACCCGGCACCTGGCCCCACCACCCCCGCTACCCCGCTCTCAGGCCAGAAATCCCCGCAACAGCGCCGCCGTCCCGCCGCAGTGCTCGCGCATCGCCTCGCGCGCCGCGTCCGCGTCGCCCGCCAGGACCGCCTCCACCAACGCCGTGTGCTGCTGCTGGGAGTGCTCCAAGTTCCGTACGAGCAGCGGGATGCAGTCCAGCAGATCGTTCACCGTCGCGCGCACCGACGCGTAACTCTCGGTCAGCCGCGCCGAGCCCGACAGCTCCGCCAGCGTCAGATGCAGCAGCGTGTCGAGGCGGCGGTAATCGCCCAGTGGGGCGTCGTGCGTGGCCGCCAGCGCCGTACGCAGGCGGGCCGCCCCGTCCCCGGTCAGTCCGTGCGTCGCGCACAGGCCCGCCGCGCCGACCTCCAGCACCTCGCGGAAGCGCAGCACGTCCTCGATGTCGACCCCGGCGACCCGGCGCCGCAGCTCCTCCTCGACCCCCTGCGGCGGGGTGTCGGGCCGGGGCCGTACGAACGTGCCGCCGTAGCGCCCGCGCCGGCTTTCCACCAGCCCCTGGTCGGTGAGGACCTTCAGCACCTCGCGCAGCGTGACCCGGCTGATCCGCAGCCGCTCCGCCAACTCACGCTCCGCGGGCAGCCGTTCACCGCCCGCCACCAGACCGAGGCGCAGCACCTGCATGATCTGCTCCAGCGCCTCCTCGAAGCCGTTGCCCGCCCGCACGGGGCGCAGGACGGGCGTCAGCCGGTCGGCGGGCTCGCTCTTCTTCGTCACATCCTTCTTCGCCACGTCGCCGTTTCCCCTTCCCAAGCAATGGTCTCCCGGAATACCTTAAGGTCCCCGGCTGGCCGATGGAGGAGTTGTCCCGTGGCAGACCGCACCCCCCCGCTCTCCGTCGAGGAGCTGCGCGCCCTGGTGGCGAGCGGCGAGATCGACACCGTGGTCCTGGCCTTCCCCGACATGCAGGGCAGACTCCAGGGCAAGCGCTTCGCCGCACAGTTCTTCCTGGAGGACGTACTCGAACACGGCACCGAGGGCTGCAACTACCTCCTCGCCGTCGATGTCGAGCTGAACACCGTCGACGGCTACGCGATGTCCTCCTGGGACCGCGGCTACGGCGACTTCGCCATGCACCCCGACTTCTCGACCCTGCGCCGTGTCCCCTGGAACGAGGGGACGGCGATGCTCATCGCCGACCTCGCCTGGAACGACGGCTCACCGGTCGTCGCCGCGCCCCGCCAGATCCTGCGCCGCCAACTGGAGCGCCTGGCCGAGCACGGCTACACCGCGCACGTCGGCACGGAACTCGAATTCATCGTCTTCAAGGACACCTTCGAACAGGCGTGGGACAGCGGCTACCGCGGCCTCACCCCCGCCAACCAGTACAACATCGACTACTCCATCCTCGGCACCGGCCGTATCGAGCCCCTGCTGCGCCGGATCCGCAACGACATGACCGCCGCCGGTCTGACCGTCGAGTCCGCGAAGGGCGAGTGCAATCCGGGCCAGCACGAGATCGTCTTCCGTTACGACGAGGCGCTGCTCACCTGCGACCAGCACGCCATCTACAAGACCGGCGCCAAGGAGATCGCCTCCCAAGAAGGCGTCTCGCTCACCTTCATGGCGAAGTACAACGAGCGCGAGGGCAACTCCTGCCACATCCATCTCTCGCTCCAGTCCGCCGACGAGCCCGGTAGGAACGTCATGGCGGGCGACGACGCCGACGGCATGTCGCCCGTGATGCGGCACTTCCTGGCCGGCCAGCTCGCCGCGCTGCGCGACTTCTCCGTGCTGTACGCGCCGAACATCAACTCGTACAAGCGCTTCGCGCCCGGCTCCTTCGCCCCCACCGCCGTCGCGTGGGGCAACGACAACCGCACCTGTTCCCTGCGGGTCGTCGGCCACGGCCGCTCCATGCGCTTCGAGAACCGGCTGCCCGGCGGCGACGTCAACCCCCATCTGGCCGTCGCGGGCCTGGTCGCGGCGGGCCTGTACGGCATCGAGCACCAGCTCGAACTCCCCGAAGCCTGCACCGGGAACGCCTACACCTCCGAGTACGAGCAGGTCCCCAGCACCCTCCGCGAGGCCGCCGAGCTGTGGGAGCACAGCCCCATCGCCAAGGCCGCCTTCGGGGACGAGGTCGTCGCCCACTACCTCAATCTGGCGCGTGTCGAACTGGCCGCCTTCGACGCCGCCGTGACCGACTGGGAGCTGCGCCGCTCCTTCGAACGCATGTGAGGAAGAAAGACGTGCCCGACCAGCCCCACGCCCATCAGATCCTCAACCCGGCGACCGAGGAGGTCGTCGCCACCGTCCCGGCGACCGGCGCCGCCGAGGTCGACACGGCGGTCGTACGGGCCGCCGCCGCCCAGCGCCGGTGGGCGGCCGCCGCCCCCGCCGACCGCGCGCGCCTGCTGCGCCGCTTCGCCGCCGTGGTCGACGACCACCTGGAAGAACTCGCCCGGCTGGAGGTCGAGGAGGCGGGCCACACCCTCGGGAACGCCCGCTGGGAGGCCGGCAACGTCCGCGACCTCCTCGACTACGCCGCCGGGGGAGTGGAGCGCCTGACGGGCCGTCAGATTCCGGTCGCCGGTGGGCTCGACATCACCCTCCTCGAACCGCTCGGCGTCGTCGGCGTCATCGCCCCGTGGAACTTCCCCATGCCCATCGCCGCCTGGGGCACCGCGCCGGCGCTGGCGGCAGGCAACGCCGTACTCCTCAAGCCCGCCGAGACCACCCCGCTGACCGCGCTGCGCCTGGCCGAACTCGCCCTGGAAGCGGGCCTTCCCGAGCATCTGTTCCAAGTCCTGCCGGGCGCCGGGGACATCGCCGGTCAGGCGCTGGTCGAGCACCCGGGCGTCGCGAAGATCGTCTTCACCGGCTCGACCCGCGTCGGCAAGGAGATCATGGCGAGGAGCGCGCGGCTCCTGAAGCGCGTGACCCTCGAACTCGGCGGCAAGAGCCCCAACATCGTCTTCGCCGACGCCGACATCGAACGCGCGGCGGCCGAGGCCCCGATGGCCTTCCTCGACAACGCCGGACAGGACTGCTGCGCCCGTACCCGCATCCTCGTCCAGCGCACCGCGTACGACCGGTTCCTCGAACTCCTCGTCCCCGCCGTCCGGTCGGTGGTCGTCGGCGACCCGTCGGACGAGAAGACCCAGATGGGTCCGCTGATCTCGCGGGCCCAACTGGAGCGCGTACGCGGGTACGTCCCCGAGGACCGGCCGGCCGTACGGGGCAGCGCCCCCGACGGACCGGGCTTCTGGTTCCCGCCGACCGTCCTCACCGACCTCGCCGCCGACGATCCCGCCGTGACCGAGGAGATCTTCGGCCCGGTGGCCGTCGTGATCCCGTTCGACGACGAACAGGACGCGATCCGCCTCGCCAACGACACCGAGTACGGGCTCTCCGGCTCCCTCTGGACCCGCGACCTCGGCCGCGCGCTGCGCGTCTCGCGCGCCGTCGCCGCCGGCAACCTGTCCGTCAACTCCCACAGCAGCGTGCGCCACTCGACCCCGTTCGGCGGTTACAAGCAGTCCGGCATCGGGCGTGAACTGGGCCCCGACGCACTCACCGCGTTCACCGAGACCAAGAACATCTTCATCAGTACGGAGGCCTGACCCATGCCCGACGAGATCAACCAGAACGCCGAGACCCCCGTCTGCCGCCGGCTGGTCGGCCGCACCGCCGTCATCACCGGCGCGGGCAGCGGCATCGGTCTCGCCACCGCGCGCCGCCTCGCCTCCGAAGGCGCGCACGTCGTCTGCGGCGACATCGACGAGACGTCGGGCAAGGCGGTGGCCGACGAGGTGGGCGGCATCTTCGTACGGGTCGACGTCACCGACGCGGAACAGGTCGACGCCCTCTTCAAGAAGGCGTTCGACACCTACGGCAGCGTCGACATCGCGTTCAACAACGCGGGCATCTCGCCGCCGGACGACGACTCGATCCTCACCACCGGCCTCGACGCGTGGCGCCGGGTCCAGGAGGTCAACCTCACCTCCGTGTACCTCTGTTGCAAGGCCGTCATCCCCTACATGCGGCAGCAGCGGCGCGGCTCGATCATCAACACGGCGTCGTTCGTCGCGACGATGGGCGCGGCCACCAGCCAGATCTCGTACACCGCCTCCAAAGGAGGCGTGCTCGCCATGTCACGCGAGCTGGGTGTGCAGTTCGCGCGCGAAGGCATCCGCGTCAACGCCCTCTGCCCGGGCCCGGTCAACACCCCCCTGCTGCGCGAACTGTTCGCGAGCGACCCCGAGCGGGCCGCGCGGCGACTCGTCCACATCCCGGGCGGACGGTTCGCCGAGGCGGCGGAGATCGCGGCGGCGGTCGCCTTCCTCGCCAGCGACGACGCGTCGTTCGTCAACGCGACGGACTTCATGGTCGACGGCGGCATCGGCGGCGCGTACGTGACGCCGCTGTAGGGCCGTGTCCCGGCCCTTAGGGTGGTGGGATGAGCATGTCGACCCCGCCCGGCTGGTACGCGGACCACGGCGTCCCCGGCACCGAGCGCTGGTGGGACGGGAACGCCTGGACCCCGCACACCCGGCCGCTCGGCGGGGGCGTCCCGCCCGGCCCGTACCAGCAGGGGTACCAACAGCCGTACCGGCAAACGCAGTCGGCGCCCGGCGGGCCGAGTGGACGTCGTGGTCGGGGTGTCGTCGTCGCTGTCGCCGGGGCCGTTCTCGTCGGGGCGATCGTCGGTGGCGTCACGCTGCTCCGTGACGACGGGACGACGACCGTGCCCCGGTCCGCCCCGACCGTCAGCGAGCCCGCTCCCGGTCCTTCGGACGACAGTGCCGAGCCGAGCGCCGACCCCACCGTGCTGGTCGACCAGCTCAACGGCATCACCCTGCCGATCCCGGACGGCTGGGAGAAGTCGGACAGCGTCGTCGACCGGTCGATCACCATGACGACGGTGGAGGACTACGAGTGCCCCGGCCACTCCGGCCGGTACTGCCACCCGGGCCGGGTCATGTCGTTCACCGCCACCCAGACCGACGCGGCGACCCCCGAAGCCCTCGCCGAGGAGGACATACAGGACGCGTCCGACGCCCTGTACGACCAGGACTCCATCGGCACCAACCTCTACGGAGGCGTCACCTCCCACACCGTCGTCAAATCCGCGGCCGTCACCGTGGCCGGACGCACCGGATACCTGGTGCGCTGGAAGGTCACGACCGGCTCCGGGCCCGGCGGTTACGTCCAGTCGCTGGCCTTCCCCTCGACCATCGGCGCCGAATCACTGATCGTCGTACGCTTCGGGTTCGACGCTGGGCCCAAGGGCCCGCCCCTCAGCGGCATGGACACGATCACCCAAGGCATCCGCAGAATCGGCGACACGACGGGCGGCGGCGTCGGAAGCTCCATCGGCCCCTCCTGAGGCCGCCCTGGCCCGCAGAGGGCGCCTCAGAGGTACGTACGGCCCTCGCCCCGGTACGTCGGCACCGTCGCCGTCACCCGGTCGCCCTCGATCAGCCGCAACTCGTCGAAGCGCTCGCACAGCTCCCCGGCCTTCGCGTGCCGGAACCACACCCGGTCGCCGATCAGCAGATCGTCGGCGGCGGAGCCCAGCAGCGGCGTCTGCACCTCGCCCGCGCCCTCCTGGGCGTCGTACCGCAGCCCCTCCGGCAGATACGGCTCCGGCAGCCGGTCCCACCCCGCCGCACCCGACGCCGGATAGCCGCCGCCGAGCACGGTCACCACGCCGACACCCGGCCTGCGCACCACCGGCTGCGCGAACAGCGCGGCCGGACGGCCCGTGAACGACGTGTAGTTGTCGAACAGGCGCGGCACATACAGCCCCGAACCGGCCGCGATCTCCGTCACCGAGTCCTCGGCCGCCGTGTGCTGCACACTGCCCGTGCCGCCGCCGTTGACGAACTCCAGCTCCGGCGCCACCAACCGCACCGCGCGCACCACGGCCCTGCGCCGCTCCACCAGCTCCTTGCGCGCGGCGGACTGCATCAGCCGTACCGCGCGCGAGCGCAGCGGCCGGCCCACGACCGAGTCGCCGACACCGGCGACATGCCCCTCGTACGCCATCAGCCCCACCAGCCGGAAACCGGGCCGGCGGGCGATCGACCTGGCCAGCTCGGCCAGTTGGGCCGGCTCACGCAGCGGCGAGCGCCGGGCCCCGATCCGCACCCGCCCGCCGAACAGCTGGAACGCCGTGTCCAGCTCCAGACAGACCCGGATCTCCTCCGTGCCGCCCGCCCGCGCGAGATCGACGAGATCCAGCTGCGCCGGATCGTCGACCATCACCGTCACGGCCGCCGCCAGCTTCGGATCGGCGGCGAGTTCGGCGAACGCGCCCCGGTCCACCGACGGATAGGCGAGCAGCACGTCGTCGAAACCGGCACGCGCCAGCCACAGCGACTCGGCCAGCGTGAACGACATGATGCCCGCGAAGCCGTCGCGCGCCAGGACCCGCTCCAACAGCGCGCGGCAGCGCACCGATTTGCTGGCGACCCTGATCGGTTTGCCCGCCGCCCGGCGGACGAGATCGTCCGCGTTGGCGTCGAAGGCGTCGAGATCGACCACGGCGAGGGGGGCGTCCAGATGAGCGGTGGCCCGGTCGTAACGGGCCCTGTCGGCGGCGCGGGGAGTCATCGTCCGAGCTTGCCAGACGGGCTTACCCGACGGTAGGGGGATGTTCTGGTCAGATCCGCCCGGACCTGCGGAGCTGTCCCCGCGGGGTGCTCTCCAGCCCGTAGAGTGACGCCCACGCGGCGACGAACGGGCCTGCCCCGGGCGGCGATCCGCCGTGGACAAGGCTGTGATCACAGGGGGGCGGATGAGTACCGAAGCGCGGCGCGCGCCCGTACCGCCCCGCCCCGCCGGCCCACCGCCACCGCCGGGCCCCCCGCTCGCCCGGCCCGCCGCCGGTCCCGCCGACCCCGGCGAAGCGCCCCGGCCCGAACCCGCCGCCGACGGCCCGCGAAAGCCGGGCCCGGCGTCGAACGAAACCACCGCCGGAACCGCTGGTACCGCCGGTACGCACGCGGGCCGGCCCCCGGCCCCGCAGCCGGGCGCGGCGCCCACCGGGATATCGGGCCGGACCTCGGGCGGAAAGCCCGGCATACCTCCCCGCCCCGCCGGACCGCCGCCCCAGCGACCGCCCGCCCAGCGCGCGCCCGCCGCCCGGCGAACGGCCCCGCGATCCACCGTGCCCCCCGACGAGGACACGGCCCGTCTGCGCCCCGTACCCCCGGCCCCGCCCGCCGGCGCGGTCCCGCCCCGGCCCACCCGGCCCCCCGCGACACCGCCACCGCCGTCGGCGCCCGCCTTCGCCTCCACGGGCACCTCCACCCCGCTCCCGCCGCCGCCCCCCGCCTACAAGGTCGCGCGCGAGACCCCACACCACCTCCCGGACGAGCCGCCCGCCAGGACCCAGCGCAGGCCGGTCGGCTCCGTCGACCTCACCCGCCCCCCGGCCGGCGGCCGGCCGACCCTCCCGCCGCCGCCCTACCGCTGGCCGGTCGAACCGCCCCTGACCCCCGCCGAGACGACCACCCGGCTACGTCCCGTACCCGCCCGCCACCCCGGCAGGACGGCCGCCGCGCTCGGCTGCGTGGTCCTCGGCCTCGGCCTGATCGGCGGCGCCGTCACCGGCAGCTGGCTGACCGGCGACTCGGCCGCCGACCCGGCCTCGGGCGCGGGCTACGCACCGCTCCGTACGCTCTGGCACAGCACCCCCGTCGACACCTTCTTCCCGCCCACCCTCAAGGGCGACGACGCGGGACCCGGCGGCGCCGACCGGACCTGGACCAGGGTCGCCGTGGCCCCCGACAGCGGCTGCGCCGGAGCCCTCGATCCGCTCCTCCTCAAGACGCTGCGCACGGTCGGCTGCGAACGGGTCCTGCGGGCGACCTACACGGATGTCACCAACACCAGCGTCATCACCGTCGGCATGGTCTTCACGGAGGCCGAACCGGCGGCCATGAAGGCGCTGGGCGCGCGCTTCACCGACGAGAAGCTCACGGAACGCACCGACCTGATGCCCCGCACCTTCCCGGTGAAGGGCACCGTCGCGGCCGGCTTCGGCGACGGGCAGCGCGCGAGCTGGACGGTGAACGTCCTCACCGAGGCGCCTGTCGTCGTCTACGCCGTCTCCGGCTTCGCCGACGGACGCCGGGTCCCCGACCCCCAGCCGGTCGACAAGGCCACCGCCGACGGCGCGAAGACGGCCGCCGCCCAGTCCGGGCTCGGCCATGACGCCAAGGGCATCGCCGACCAGGTCGAGCGCGGCCTGCGCACAGCGGTCAGTACGGCAACGGAGCCCCCCGGATGACCACATCCCCGACACCCGCACCGGCAGCACGATCGACTCCGGCAGGGCGATCGACGCGACTGTTCCAGTCCTGTCGCCACCCTTTCGCCGCCACGCTCGCCGCCGCCTCCTTCCTGCTCGCCGTCCCCGCGACGCCCGCCCACGCGGATGTCATCCGCGCCCAGCAGTGGGCCCTGGAAGCGATGCACACCGACGACGCCTGGCGCACCACCAAGGGCGACGGCATCACCGTCGCCGTGCTCGACACCGGCGTCGACCCCACGCACCCCGACCTCGCCGGACAGGTCCTCACCGGCAAGGACCTCATCGGCTTCGGCGCCAGGAGCGGCGACCGGGCCTGGGCCCGCCACGGCACCGCCATGGCGGGCATCATCGCGGGCCGGGGGCACGGCCCCGGCCGTGAGGACGGTGTCCTCGGGATCGCCCCCGAGGCGAAGATCCTGCCGGTCCGCGTGATCCTCGAAGGCACCGACCCGGACCGGTCCAAGGCCCGTAAATCGCGCGGTGGTTCACTCGCCGACGGCATCCGCTGGGCCGCCGACAACGGCGCCGACGTCATCAACCTCTCCCTCGGTGACGACAGCGAGTCGGCCCACCCGGAGCCCGGCGAGGACGCCGCCGTCCAGTACGCGCTGGCCAAGGGCGCCTCCGTCGTCGCCTCGGCCGGCAACGGCGGTGAGAAGGGTGACCGCATCTCGTATCCGGCCGCGTACCCCGGCGTGATCGCCGTGACGGCCGTCGACCGCTACGGCACCCACGCCGCGTTCTCCACCCGCCGCTGGTACGCCACCGTCAGCGCGCCCGGTGTCGACGTCGTCATAGCGGACCCCGACCGCCGCTACTACGAAGGCTGGGGCACCAGCGCCGCCGCCGCCTTCGTCTCCGGCGCCGTCGCCCTCGTACGTGCCGCTCACCCCGACCTCGACCCGGTCCAGATCAAGAAGCTGCTGGCCGACACCACCCGCGACGCCCCGGACAGCGGCCGCGACGACTCCACCGGCTACGGCATCGTCGATCCGGCCGCCGCGATCGAGGCGGGCGGAAAGCTGGGTCCCGCCACCGCCGACCCGGAGAACGCCGACCCGAAGGACAAGAAGAACAAGGCGACCGGCTACACGAAGCAGTACTTCGGCCGCGGCCCCGACGACGCCTCGGGGGAGTCCGAGCCCGCCGCCTGGATCGCCCCGCTCGCGGGCGGCCTCGGCGCGCTGCTGCTGGCCGGTGCGGTGGTGCTCTGGCGCGGCGGACCGCTCAGCGGACGCGGCCGGCGGCGCTGACGGCGGCCCGCGCCGCCGCCTCGACCAGGGCGATGCCCGCGTCCTTCGTAGGATGCCCGCCCGAGAGGACGGCCACGAGGTGGTCGCGGTCTCCCGAGGTGACGCGGCCGACCGAGTTGACGACCCACAGCCCCGTGGCGCTCAACGGCATCCAGCCGTTCTTGAGCGCGGGCGCGCTCCCCGCCGCCGAGACGCCCCACGCCTGGTCCGGCACCACATGCGTCATCAGGTCCACCACGAAGGCGCGTGACCGCGCGCCGAGAGGCGTCTCACCACGGCTGAACACGGCTTCCAGCAGGGTCAGTTGATCGGTCGCCGTGGTACGTGTGAGGCCCCAGCTCTCCGCCGCCGCCGACTCGCGCAGACCGAGCCGCCGATGGGCCGCGTCCAGTTCGCCCGGGCCGCCGATCGCCTTCAACAGCGCGGTGGCGGCGTCGTTGTCACTGCGCTCGATCATCTCGGCGGCCGACACCCGCTCCTCGGAGGTCGGCTCGCGGCCGGCGTCCTGCGCGCGCAGCAGCAGCGCGGCGAGGATGCCGAGCTTGACGACGCTCGCGGTGGGGTGGGTGAGGTCCGGTCCATGGCGGTACGCCCTGGTGCGGCCGGTGATCGTGTCACGTACGGCGACGTCGTACGTGACGGTCTCGTCGACCGTCCCGACGAGCGCCTCATCAGGAGCGCGCATGGTGTGTCCCCCCTCGGTCCGCCGCCGATTCTGCCCTCCGTCGCCGGGCTGCGACACCACGCGACTACGCTCGACCCGTGGCTCTCAAGAACATCCCCGATTCCGGTTTCTCCACCGACGACGGCACCGCCGACCCCGTCCTCAGGGAGGCCCTCGCCGCCTGGTCCGGCGACCGGACCGCCGAGCCGCGCGTTCTCGCCGCCCTCAAGGGCGCCCGGCTGCTGGTCCCCGTCGTCGCCGTCCTCGGCGAGACCGAGGAGGACGAGCGCGGACTGCGGCGCGAGAAGAACAGCGACATGGCCGTCCCCACGCTCCAGGCCGGCGGCCGGCGCGCCCTGCCCGCCTTCACCTCGACCGCCTCGCTGGCCCGCTGGGACCCGGCCGCCCGGCCCGTCGCCGTACCGCTGCACCAGGCGCTGAGCGCGGCGGCGCACGAGAAGGCGGACACGGTGGTCATCGACCTGGCGGGGCCGGTGCCGTACGAACTCGCCGGCCCGGCCCTGTTCGCGCTCGCCGAGGGCCGCACCAGCACCGACCCCCTCGACGACCCCGCCGTCGTCGCGGCGGTGAAAGAGGTGGTCGCCGCCGAGACCTCCGTACTGAGGGCGCATCTCGGCCCGGGAGACGCCGACGGCATCCTCGCGCTCGTGCTGCGACCCGACGCCGCCCCGGCGGACGCGGTCCGGCGGATCGCGGGCGCGCTGGCGGCGGACGACGTGCTGAGGGCCCGCCTGGTGCGCGGTCTCGACCTGGCACTGCTGCCGGCCGGTGCCTCACCTCCGGGCGAGCCCCTGTTCGTACGCGACCGGCCCCCGCACGGCCGGCCGTAGACCGGCCCGTGCGCGATCAGCCGTAGACCGGACCCGTGTATTTCTCGCCGGGGCCCTGGCCCGGCTCGTCCGGGACCAGCGACGCCTCGCGGAAGGCCAGCTGGAGCGACTTCAGCCCGTCACGCAGCGGCGCCGCGTGGAACGAGCTGATCTCCGTCGCGCTCGCGTCCATCAGCCCGGCCAGCGCGTGCACGAGCTTGCGGGCCTCGTCCAGATCCTTGTGCGCGTCGCCGTCCTCCGTGAGACCGAGCTTCACCGCGGCGGCGCTCATCAGGTTCACGGCGACCGTCACGATCACCTCGACGGCCGGGACCTCCGCGATGTCGCGGGTCATGGCGTCGAAGTCGGGAGAAGAGTCCTGGGGGGAGGGCGTGTCGCTCATGCCGCACACGATAGGCCCCGGGGTACGGGGCGCCGCCGCCGCGGTCACCGCCGAGTGCCGGGCCCCCGGGGCGTGTATCCGCCGGGCAACCGGTGGGTGCCCGGCGGTTAGCACCATGCCCGCCGTGCTGCTAACCTTGTGTTACGACCGGTCGGACACGTGTGTGGCCGACCCACAAGTGGAGGCTCCGTTCTCCCACCTGGCTGCCCCTCGGGGCGGCGGGTCACCGGTCAGGTGGCGCCCATCGTTCCGTACGGACGATGGAGCCGCCCGATGCGCGCCCCGCGGTTCGACGCGGCGGTGTTCCGGTATTTATGGAGCTCCCGCCTGTGTCCCGTTCGGGGCTTTTTCTTTCCCCGCGGTTGGTCCGAAAACAGACGTTACGCGGCTGTCTGCCAGACAGTCGTGTGGTGCTACCGAGGAGGATCCATCAGCGCTGAGCCCCGCATTAACGACCGGATTCGTGTTCCCGAGGTCCGCCTTGTCGGCCCCAGCGGCGAGCAGGTCGGCATCGTGCCGCTTGCGAAGGCCCTGGAGCTCGCGCAGGAGTACGACCTGGACCTGGTCGAGGTCGCGGCGACCGCCCGTCCGCCCGTGTGCAAGCTCATGGATTACGGGAAGTTCAAGTACGAGTCGGCCATGAAGGCCCGTGAGGCGCGCAAGAACCAGGCGCACACGGTCATCAAGGAGATGAAGCTCCGGCCGAAGATCGACCCGCATGACTACGACACCAAAAAGGGTCACGTCGTCCGGTTCCTCAAGCAGGGTGACAAGGTCAAGATCACGATCATGTTCCGTGGTCGTGAGCAGTCCCGCCCGGAACTGGGCTTCAGGCTGCTCCAGCGTCTCGCTTCGGACGTCGAGGAGCTCGGCTTCATCGAGTCGAACCCGAAGCAGGACGGCCGGAACATGATCATGGTTCTGGGCCCGCACAAGAAGAAGACAGAAGCCATGGCCGAGGCCCGCGAGGCCCAGGCGGCCCGCAAGGCGGAGCGCCAGGGTTACGCGCCCGACGACCACGTGGACGAGTCCCCGGACGCCACGCAGGCTCGTGCGAACGCCGAAGCCGAAGCCGAGGCTCCGGCCGAATCGTCCTCCGACGCGTGACCCACGGGGTGGCCATCCAGGCTCCCCCGGGTTCCGCCCGGAAAGTCCAGATAGAGAACTGACGCTCCCAGCGGCCGGTCCGGCCGGCCGGGAGCGCCACTGACGAGGAGAGAACGGCGCTATGCCGAAGAACAAGACGCACAGCGGTGCCAGCAAGCGCTTCAAGATCACCGGCTCCGGCAAGGTGATGCGTGAGCGTGCCGGCAAGCGCCACCTGCTCGAGCACAAGTCGTCGCGAGTGACCCGACGCCTGTCCGGCGTCGTCGAGCTGGCCCCGGGCGACGCCAAGAAGATCAAGAAGCTTCTCGGCAAGTGACGTCGCGGCCCCCGGTGACGGGGGCGCGACGCCAGGACCGGGACCCAATTCGTTTCCGGGCCGGGTGAGCGGTGACTTACTCCCGCTGAACCCAGCCCCGCTACAAGGAGTTAACAAGTGGCACGCGTCAAGCGGGCAGTCAATGCCCACAAGAAGCGCCGGGCGATTCTCGAGCAGGCCAAGGGTTACCGCGGCCAGCGTTCACGCCTGTACCGCAAGGCCAAGGAGCAGGTCACTCACTCCCTGGTCTACAACTACAACGACCGCAAGAAGCGCAAGGGCGACTTCCGTCGGCTGTGGATCCAGCGGATCAACGCCGCCGCCCGCCAGAACGGCATGACGTACAACCGCCTCATCCAGGGTCTCAACGCCGCCAACATCGAGGTGGACCGCAAGATCCTGGCCGAGCTCGCGGTCAACGACGCCAACGCGTTCGCCGCGCTGGTCGAGGTCGCCCAGAAGGCGCTCCCGAGCGACGTCAACGCCCCGAAGGCCGCTGCCTGATCCGCTGCCGGATCACGGTCCCGGATCACCGGTCGTCGATCGCCGATCCCGGACCGCAGCACTTCCCGCCGGACCCGCAGGCCCTTCGCC
>NZ_JBHUZM010000049.1:0-48228 GCF_042667665.1 Streptomyces sp. NPDC057307
CGGATACCGGGGGTGCGGGGCCGGGTGCACCCGGCCCCGCACCCCCGGTATCCGCTTACCGCTGCTCAGGCAGCCGGATGGTGCGGACGAGCGGCATGTTCGCGTACAAGCCCGGCTCAGCCGTGACCACCGGACGCCCGTCCGGCCAGTCCACCGTCGGGCGGGAGAGGTGGATGGCCTGGCCGAGCCACCACTCCACACCGTCCTGGAGCAACGCTCCCACCGCGTGGGCGCCTGCGAAGTCCAGCGCCACGATCTCGGCGGCCGGCAGTGCGCCGACGTGCTCGGCCAATCCCTTACGTCTGCCGTCGGCGGCGGCAAGGCAGAGAGCCGGTACGTACACGTGCCGCGTCGGGCCGTGTTCCGTATTGGACAGGAACTGCGAGGCGAGCCGGTTCCCCGCGCCGAGCGCGATGAGTGCCGTCTCGTCGTACACGACCGCCGTGGACCCGCTCACAGGCTGTCCACAGGCCGTCCGGCCTCCAAGTCCTGCCAGACCTTCTCGGCCCTGTCGTGGTCCTCGTCGGTGAGCGTCACACCGAAGTGCGTCTCGCAGTACGCCTTGGTCGCCTCGTACCGCTGCCGCAGCTCCTCCTTGGTAGGCGTCGCTCCCGCCAACTCGGCGATCAGATCGCGCATCGTCAGCCCACGCTCACGCGCGAGGATCATGAGGCGGTCACGGACGGCGGGGTCAACCTTGACGGTGGTTTCAGCCATGACGACAGTATACCGGTGGTATACCGCCTCGGGCGGCCGTTCCAACTGAATGGTCATGAGCTTCCTTCTCTAGGGGGACCCGGCCCTCTCTCGGGGCCGGGAGTCTCACATCGCCGCGCAGGCCCCGCCTGTCACGGCCCCGCCCGCCAGGGCCTCGCGGGCCAGTGCCCGGCCCCTGCGGGCCGCCGCGACGAAGCCGTGGGTTTCGGGCGTGGGGGGCGGCAGGGCGCAGGCGCGGCAGGTGCCCGAGGGGGCCGACGGGGCGCCGCAGTCGGGGCATTCGGCGCGCAGCGCCGGGGGTACGGGGCGTGGTGGGCGGGTTGGCATCTTGCGGCGCAGGCGGTCCGCGAGCAGGCCGGGGGGCGAGAGGACGCGTACGGGCAGTCCGCCGGTCAGCGCCTCGCGCAGTTGCGCGTCGCTCGCACCGGCCTCCCGCCACTCGCCGACCAGCGGCGCCAGCCGTACCGCCTCGGCGGTGCCGAGCGTCAGCCGGGGATCGCGGCCACCGAGCGAGAGCAGCAACTCCGTTGCGGAGCGCAGCTGTTCAGGGACGGTCAGCTTGGGCAGCAACCGGCGCTTCCGCACAGGCACCGGCACCGGCACCGGTTCGCGCCCGCACTCCGGTTCGCGCTCGCGCTCCAGGGAGGGAGGTTTTTGTTCCCCCGTCTTTACTCCCGTAGGGAGCGAGCCCGCGTCACCAGCGACCCGGTCACCGGAGGCCAGGTTCTGGCCATTCTCCGCCGATTCGGCTGTCACCCGATCCGCGTACGGGCAGTCGAACACCTCGTACACCGTGGAGAGTTCGCCGCTTTCCGGGTTCTTCACCAGCACCCGGCGCAGATAGCCGGAACGCTCCAGGTCAGTCAGCGCGTCGGCGATTCGCGCGCGGCCTTCCTTGCGCTGCTCGGCGAGCGTCCGGATCGACGCACGGGCCCCGTTGGGCAGACTCAGCAGGTACAGCAGTACGCCCAGCGCACACCACGAGATGCTGCGATCGCGCAGCAGCGCGTTGGTGAAGGTGGAGAAGGAACGCGTCGGCTTGGTACGGTAAATGCGCATCGGGAAGCCCTTAGCTCCTGGTGTCGAGCCCCCGGGTGTTGGTGCACCGCGGGGGCATTCACTTGCCCGACGCCAGGCGCGGCATCGACTCCGTGACTGTAACGCCACACACTGTGACGGTGGCAAATGCCAAGACCGGGACCCGAACCCGGAGTTGGGATACCCGGAGCCCGGAAACCGGGCCAGGGCCGACCTGCGAAGTTCCCGTAAATGTCCCCTTTCACTCGACCGGTGACAGCCCGTCACACCCTTCCCGGAGTTCACCCATCGGAGTGAACCTCCCCGCCCTCCCCGCCCATCATCCGCAGCATCCCCATCCCCCCGGTCCGGAAGAACCGGACCACGAGCGACGCCGCCAGCACGAGGAAGGCGATGTTCAGGTAGGTCGTGTAGTTCCAGGTGATCCCTTCCGTGGGGATCCGCGCGTCGGCCTGGTCCGGGACCAGGCCGAGCCCGCCGAAGGTGAACTCCACGACGTAACCGGCGACGACCATCGCGACGTAGAAGGTCCCCAGGAGAAAGAGCGCCGTCCGCGCCCCGTAGTACTTCCGGTAGATGTTGAGGATCGGCAGGATCAGCAGGTCGGCGAAGATGAACGCGACCACGCCGCCGAAGCTGATGCCACCCTTCCAGAGCACGACCGCGAGCGGCACGTTGCCGATCGAGCAGACGAATGACGCGATGGCGACCAGTGGGCCGACGAGCGGGCCCCACAGCTTGGACGCCAGCGGGTGGCCGTCGAAGAAGAACGCGCGCCAGAACGAGTCAGGCACCCACGCCGCGATGGCGCCGGCGATGAGCAGGCCGACCACCAGGTCGCGCAGGATCGCCGCCCATTCCATGACGAACACGTGGGCGGTGGCGGTGAACCCCTCACGGGAGAACAGCCTCCGGGCGAAGGACCCCTCACCCCTGACGGACATGTCCATCGCGGCGTGCCCCTCCATCGAGCCCGCCAGCCCGCGCTCGGCCTGCGCGCGGGCCCGGCGCAGGAGTCCGTCGCGCAGGAACAGCCGGAACAGTACGGCCAGGACCACGATCATGACGGGCCCCCCGACGAACTCCGCCACCGTGAACTGCCAGCCCATCAACAGCGCCAGGATCACGCCGAGTTCGACGACGAGGTTGGTGGACGCGATCTCGAAGGCCATCGCGGCGGTGAAGTTCGCACCCTTGAGGAAGAGGGAGCGGGCGAGAGCGACGGCGGCGTACGAGCACGAGGAGGAAGCCGCGCCCAGCCCTGCGGCGACGACGAGAGTACGGGGGCGGTCATCACCCAGCAGAGCGACGACGGTGGACTTGCGGACGACCGCCTGAACGACGGCGGACAGGGCGAAGCCCAGGATCAGGGCCCAGGTGATCTCCCAGGCCATGGACCCGGCGATCGACAGTGCGTGCAGTACGGCGTGGATCATCCCCGAAGCCTTCCGACCGGAGAGCGGCCCGTGGCGGACCGACACGTGGGAGGCCACGGCCGAACTTCTCCGCCCGGCACCGTGAACACCAAATGCCCTGCGGGGAACTGCTCGTGAACATCCGTCATCGAAATCCGTCCTCGTACTGCCGTTCGCCCCGCACCCACCTACCGTCACCTCACGGGGTCGGAGAGTGCCGGGGGGCGACAGATCGTGGAGTGGTTCGACGGGGAGAACATATTCGCGGTCTTCTCCACACTGCTGGGCCTGCTGACCTCGGTCGGGGTGCTCTGGTACGAGCGCAGGGTGCCGCGCCGCAAGCGGATCGGCTACCGCGTGCAGATGGACACGGCCATCGGCAGCCACGTCCGCTCCGGCCACACGAACGTACGCCTCGGACTGTTCGACGACGACCCGGACATGGCGGACGCCACCCTCGTACTGCTGCGCCTGGAGAACGACGGCTCGCAGACCATCTCGGTGGACGACTACACCTCACCCGACATCCACGGTCTGACCGTCACGTTCAGCGGTCGCACGATCAAGGGTGTCGCCGTCACCCTGCCGTCCGCGGCCCGCCATCTGATGTCGCACTTCACCCACGCGAGGGGCCTGCGCAGCTCCGACAGTGTGCTCACCGTCCCGAAGGTCCCGCTCAACAAGGGGCAGCACTTCAAGCTGCTGGTACTGCTGACGGGCGGCGAGGTCGGCGAAGAGGTCACCGTCAGCGGTGGGATCTCCGAGGGCGAGGTGGTCGTCAACCGCGCCATCGCCCCCGACGAGGCCCCGCCCGTGTTCAGCCGCGCGACCCGCCTCATCACGGTTCTGCTGACGGTCTGCGTGGTCACACTCGCCTCGATCATCGTCCTGCGGGACGACACCCGGCCGCCCATCGGCTGTGCGGCGGGCGAGCTGACCGTCATCGGGTCGACCGCCTTCCGGCCGGTGGCCGAGGAGTTGGCGAAGAAGTACGAGGACGACTGCCCCGGCTCGGAGATCACCGTGGACCTCAACGGCAGCGCGGCCGGAATCCGCGAACTGGCCGAGGCGGGGACGGGACAGAAGAAGGGCTCACCGGCGGTGGTCGCCCTCTCCGACGGGCCGGAGTCGACGGGGAACGACCAACTGCGGGAGAACCGGGTCGCGGTGTCCGCGTTCGCCCTGGTCGTCAACGACGACGTCGGCCTGGACGGGCTGTCCACGTCCGACGTGCGCCGGATCTACCGCGGTTCCCTCACCAACTGGGAGGACGTCGGCGGCCCGGACCTCCCCATCCGTCTCGTCAGCCGCAACGCCGGCTCCGGCACCCGCGACACCTTCCAGCGCCGTATCCTCCAGGGCTTCGAGCCGGGCGCCTCGTCCACCGACTGCCAGAAGAAGGACGACCCGAACGCCCGTGTCTTCCGCTGCGAGTTCGAAAGCACCGAGCAGGTCCTGAACACCGTCGCGGAGCTGCCCGGCGCCCTCGGCTACAGCGAACTGCGCTCCGCCACCCCCACGAAGGGCCTCCACCGGCTGGAGCTGGACGGGCGGGCGCCGTCGATCGACGACATCGCGAGAAGCGGGTACCCGTACCGCGAGATCGAGTACGCGTACACGTACGGCCGCCCGCCCGCCAGCTCCCTCGTGTCCAGCTTCCTGAACTACCTGATCAGGGGCAGCGGACAGGACGTCATCCGGACGCACGGGCATCTGCCGTGCGGGACGCCGGAGGGGCTGAAGATCTGCGCGGAGGAGTAGGGGTGGGCAACGTGGCGCGCGAGCGCCCCGGCGGCCGTCACCGACCGCCGGGGCGCCGACACACTCGCCAACACGATTGCTACAGGAACGAGTTGATCTGAATCGTCTCCGTACGGCCCGGACCCACACCGATCGCGGAGATCGGGGCGCCCGACATCTCCTCCAGCGCCTTCACGTAGTCCCGCGCGTTCTTCGGCAGATCCTCGAACGTCTTCGCCTTGCTGATGTCTTCCGTCCAGCCAGGCAGGTACTCGTAGATCGGCGTCGCGTGGTGGAAGTCGGTCTGGCTGTACGGGAGTTCCTCGACGCGCTTGCCGTCGATCTCGTACGCCACACACACCGGGATCCGCTCCCAGCCCGTCAGCACGTCCAGCTTGGTGAGGAAGAAGTCCGTCAGACCGTTGACCCGGGTCGCGTACCGCGAGATCACCGCGTCGAACCAGCCGCAGCGGCGGTCGCGGCCCGTCGTGACACCCCGCTCGCCGCCGATGCGCCGCAGCGCCTCGCCGTCCGCGTCAAGCAGCTCCGTCGGGAACGGGCCCGCGCCGACGCGCGTCGTGTACGCCTTGAGGATGCCGATGACCCGGCTGATCTTCGTGGGGCCGACGCCGGAGCCCGTACAGGCGCCGCCCGCCGTCGGGTTGGACGAGGTCACGAAGGGATACGTGCCGTGGTCGACGTCCAGGAGCGTGCCCTGACCGCCCTCGAAGAGGACGACCTTTCCGGCGTCGATCGCGTCGTTGAGGACGAGCGTGGTGTCGCTGACGTACGGACGCAGCTTGTCCGCGTAGACCAGCAGTTCTTCGACGATCTTCCCGGCCTCTATGGCGCGCCGGTTGTAGAGCTTGGCGAGGATCTGGTTCTTGAAGTCCAGCGCCGCGTCGACCTTCTGGATCAGGATCGACTCGTCGTAGAGGTCCTGGACGCGGATACCGACCCGGTTGATCTTGTCGGCGTACGTCGGGCCGATGCCACGGCCCGTCGTGCCGATCTTCCGGGATCCGAGGAACCGTTCCGTCACCTTGTCCATCGTCGTGTGATACGACGTGATCAGGTGGGCGTTTCCGCTGATCAGAAGCTTCGACGTGTCAACGCCACGGTCGTTGAGCCCACTCAGCTCGGAGAGCAGGACGGCCGGGTCGATGACAACGCCGTTGCCGATCACCGGCGTGCATTCAGGCGAGAGGATTCCGGAAGGGAGGAGATGCAGCGCGTATTTCTGGTCGCCTACGACGACCGTGTGGCCGGCGTTGTTGCCACCCTGGTAGCGCACCACATAGTCCACGGATCCACCGAGCAGGTCGGTGGCCTTTCCCTTGCCTTCGTCACCCCACTGAGCACCGAGCAGCACAAGTGCGGGCACAGGCGTACACCCCTTCCGGGCGGGGCATGTCCTAAGGCCAGGGGACGTACATACGTAGGACGCACACGCGCGATAGCTCGCACGAAGCAGTAAGACGCTGTACGACGAAGCCTGAGCCGTCGAACCGGTTGCCCCGGAATAGACCAAGCCCCTGGCGCAATAGCGCAAGGGGCTCTTGCACAAAGATGCTACCCGAGGAAGGACCGAGGTGTCGGCTCCAGAGCCCGCCGAGAACGGTGCGCAGCAGCTTCTGGTGGTCATCGACCCGGTCGCCCGCCGGACCGACGGCGAATCAGTCCGGATCGCGAAAGATGTGCTGAGCGCGGGCGCGACCGCGAAAATCTGTCTGCCGGACGGCCCGGCCGAGTTCGCGCGGGTGCTGGCCCGCAGAGGCGCGCGGCGGCCGGTGGTGATCGGCGACGACCACGCCCTGCTGCGGACGGTGGCTCTGCTGCACCGGGAGCGCGAACTGTCCGCGGGCGCGCTGTCGCTGGTGCCGGTCGGGGTGTCGGTCGAGCTGGCGCGCTCGCTCGGCGTGCCCACCGGCGCCGTCGCGGCGGCGCGGGCGGTGCTCGACGGAGTCGTACGGCGGCTGGATCTGCTCGTCGACGACAGCGACGGGGTGGTGCTGGGGGATCTGCGGATCCCGGCGCTGCCGCCGTCGGACGAGCGGTCGGGGCGCGGGGGCGGTGCGGGCGGGCCGGGCGGCTCGTCCGTGTGGCACACCTGCCGGTCCCTGGTCCGGACGCTGGTCAAGCCCGTGCCGCAGCTGCTCGCCGTCCACACCCACCGGCTGCGGGTGGAGGCGGACGGCGTCCTGCTGAGCGATCTGGACGAGCCGGTGGAGACCGTGACGGTGCGCTCGCGGGGCGGCCGGGCGGAGGTCGTGATCCGTACGCGCGCCTCGGCCGAGCCGATCACCGCCAGCGCGCTGTCGGTGACGGTCTCGGGCGCGGACTTCCGCTACCGCGCGGACGCGGCGGTGACGGGGCCGGTACGGACGCGGACGTGGACGCTGCGGGCGGGGGCGTGGGGGCTGACACTGCCGGCGGACGCCTGACGGGACGCCTGACGGGACGCCTGACGGGACGCCTGACGGGACGCCTGATCCGCGGTCGCCCTCCGGGCGTACCTCGGCCGGCTTTCTCCGTGCCCGAACCGGCTTTCTCAGTGCCCGAACCGCTCCAGGCGGTGCGTGCGCCAGCGGTCCATCACCACGACGATCTCGTCCTCCAGGAACTGGAAGAACGCCATCGTCTCGTTGAGCCTGCGCCCCGGCGCCGTGTCGGCGCCCAACTGCTCGACCCCCTCGCGCAAGGTGCCCTCCCACCGCTTCAGCACCGAATTGCGGCTGGTCAGCGCCTCGTACCACTGATCGCTGTGCACCCGGTAGCGCTCGCGCCGTGAGCCCGGTTCGCGCTCGCGCGTGACCATGTCGACCTGGGCGAGATAGCGGATCGCGCCCGACACGGCGGCGGGGCTCACCTGGAGCTGCTCGCCGAGTTCGGCGGAGCTCATGACGCCCCGCTCGGAGGAGAGCAGCGCGGCGAACACCCGGGCCGGCATCCGGGTCATCCCGGCGTCGACGAGCTGCGCCGCGAAACGTTCGACGAAGCGTGAGACCACCTCGGCGTCGCGCTGCTCGCCCCTGCCGTCCTTGGTCTCTTCGGTCACCACTGGATCCTCTCCCTGGTCAGTGCGGTGTCCTCACTTTATACGGCTCCATTTATACGGTTCCTTAACTTCACAAGTTTCTGAAAGTAGCGTACTTTCCGAAACATGAAGAAGGCAATCAGCGTCGCCGGACTGCACAAGTCGTTCGGCCGAACGCACGCACTGGACGGCCTCGACCTCGCCGTCGATTCCGGTGAGGTCCACGGCTTCCTCGGCCCCAACGGCGCCGGCAAGTCCACCACCATCCGCGTCCTGCTCGGGCTCCTGCGCGCCGACTCCGGCGCCGCCCAGCTGCTCGGCAAGGACCCGTGGAAGGACGCCGTCGCCCTGCACCGGCGGCTCGCCTACGTACCCGGCGACGTCGAGCTGTGGCCCAACCTCACCGGCGGGGAGGCCATCGACCTGCTCTCCAGACTGCGCGGCGGGCTGGACCGGCAGCGCAGGGACGAGCTGATCGAACGGTTCGACCTCGACCCGACCAAGAAGGGCCGCGCCTACTCCAAGGGCAACCGGCAGAAGGTCGCCATCGTCGCCGCGCTCGCCTCCGACGCCGAACTGCTGCTCCTGGACGAGCCCACGGCCGGTCTCGACCCGCTCATGGAGGTCGTCTTCCAGGACGTCATCCTGCAGGCGAAGGCCGCCGGCAAGACCGTGCTGCTCTCCAGCCACATCCTGGCGCAGGTCGAGAAGCTCTGTGACCGCGTGAGCATCATCCGGCAGGGGCGGAACGTGCAGTCCGGCACGCTCAGCGAGATGCGGCACCTCACCCGTACGACCGTCGAGGCCGAGACCGAACGCCCGGCCACCGGACTCGACGCCCTGCCCGGCGTCCACGGGGTGCGGCTGACCGACCGCAGGGTGCACTTCGCCGTCGACGGCGCGCACCTCGACGCCGCGATCCGCACGCTCGGCGAATTCGGCATCCGGGGCCTGATCAGCCACCCGCCGACGCTCGAAGAACTGATGCTGCGCCACTACGGCGACGAGCTGGCCGTGGGCGGGCACCCCGGCGGCGTGGGCGACGATTCCAACGACTCCGACGACTCCGACGACTCCAACGGCGACTTCGAAGACGTCCCGGCCGCCGACGTCCCGGCCGCCGCCGACTCGGGCACCGGCACCGGCACCGGCACCAGTGGGGCTGCCCGATGACCACCGTCACGGCACCCGCCGCCGGCCACACCTCCGCGCCCGACCGGACCGGCTCCGGCGCCCTCGCCGGCACCGGGACCCTGGTCCGCTTCGGCCTGCGCCGGGACCGCGTCCGTATCCCCGTCTGGGTGCTCGCCCTCACCCTCGGCACGCTGTCCACGGCGGGCGAGTTCAAGACCCTGTACTCCACCGCCGAGGAACGCGCCACGGCCGTCAGCTCCATGGACAGCCCCGCCGCGCTCGCCATGACCGGCCCGCGCCACTACCTCGACGACTACACCATCGGCTCGATGATGGGCCACCAACTCCTCGGCTTCATGGCCGTCCTCGTCGGCCTCATGAGTGTCCTGATCATCACCAGGCACACCCGCAACGAGGAGGAGACCGGCCGCGCCGAACTGGTGCGCTCCACCGTCGTCGGCCACCACGCACAGCTCGCGTCCGCACTGGTCGTCGCGACCGTCGCCAACCTCGCGCTCGCCGCCCTGCTGACGCTGGGCGTCCTCTCGACGGGCATCGACGGGATCGGCACGGGCGAGGCACTGCTGTACGGGCTCACGCACGCCGCCGTCGGCCTCGTCTTCGCGGGCGTCGCCGCCGTCACCGTACAGATCACCGCCCATACGCGCGGCGCCTCCGGCATGGCGCTCGCCGTGATCGGCGTCGCCTACGTGCTGCGCGCCTCCGGCGACGTGGGCAACGACGCGCTGTCCTGGCTGTCACCGATCGGCTGGGCCCAGCGCACATACGTCTTCGTCGACAACCGCTGGTGGCCGCTGCTGCTCTGTCTGGCACTCGCCGCGCTGACCGCCGCCGCCGGCTTCGTGCTGAGCACGCGGCGCGACGTCGGCGCGGGCCTGCGCTCCGCCCGGCTCGGCCGCCGTACCGCCTCCGACGCGCTCACCCGGCCCTTCGGCTTCGCACTGCGCCTGCACCGGGCGACCCTGCTGGGCTTCGGCGCGGGGCTGTTCGTGATGGGCGTGATGTACGGCTCCATCCTCGGCGACGCCGCCGACATGATGAAGGACATCGAACAGGTACAGGAGGCGCTGGCGAAGATCGGCGGCGCGTCCATCGCGGAGTCGTTCGCGTCGATGATCATGGTCGTGATCGCCGTGGTCGCCGCCGTGTACGTGGTGATGGCCGCGCTCCGGCCGCGCGCCGAGGAGAGCGCGGGCCGCGCCGAACCGCTGCTGGCGACCGGCCTGTCCCGCGACCGCTGGGTGGGCAGCCATGTCGCCGTCGCCCTCGCCGGAGGTACGGCGCTGCTGCTCGCGGCCGGACTTGGCTTCGGCCTCTCGGGCGCGGCGTCGGTCGGGGACGGCGGCCTCGTCCTCCAACTGGTCGGCGCCGCCCTCGCGTACGCGCCGGCGCTGTGGGTGACGGTGGGCGTGGCCGTCGCGCTCTTCGGCTGGTACCCGCGCGCCGGGGCCGCGGCGTGGATCGTGCCCGTGTACGCGTTCCTGGTCGGGTATCTCGGGTCGATCCTCCAGTTCCCGGACTGGATGAACAACCTGTCGCCCTTCGGGCACGTGCCCCAGCTCCCGGCCGCCGACATGAGCTGGACGCCCATGCTCGTCCTCACCGCCGTCGCGGCCGGGCTGATCTGGCTGGGGCTCGCGGGCTTCCGCCGTCGGGACCTGGAAACGAAGTGACGGCCGGGGGTGTGGCGCCCCACGGGGGTGGGCGTCACATCTCGACCAGCAGCTCCTTCACCCCCCGGATCACATAGCCCGGCTTCCACTCCGGCTCGGCGGCGAGCCGGAGTGTCGGCGCCCGGCGCAGCAGCTCACCGAACGACGCGCTCAGTTCGAGCCGCCCGAGCGCCGCGCCCAGGCAGTAGTGGATACCCGCGCCGAACGTCACATGCGGATTGTCGGTCCGGGTGAGATCGACGGTGTCCGGGCGGTCGAAACGGGACGGGTCGCGGTTGGCGGAGCCGAAGAGAAGCGCGAGTTCGGCTCCGCGTGGGATGACCGTGCCGTCGATCTCGATGTCGTCGAGCACCCACCGCTCGAACATCTGGAGCGGGGTGTCGTACCGCAGCAGTTCCTCCACAGCTGTGGACAACGACGCCTCGCCGGACCGCAGCGCCGCGAGCTGCCCGGGGTGCCGGAACAGCGTCCACCACCCGTTGATGGTGGTGTTGACCGTCGCCTCGTGGCCCGCGTTGAGCAGCAGCGCGCAGGTGGAGATCATCTCCTGCTCGCTCAGCCGGTCCCCCGCGTCCTGCGCCGCGATCAGCGCCGAGAGCAGGTCGCCGCCGGGGGCGGCCCGCCGGACGGCGATCAACTCCCGCAGGTAGTCGGTGAATTCGAGCGACGACCGGACCGCCCGGCGCGCCGCGTTCTCCGTCGGATTCAGCTCGTACATCGCGCACATGTCGGCCGACCAGGGCCGCAGCAGCGCCCGGTCCGCCGCCGGGACCCCCAGCATCTCGGCGATGACGGCGACCGGCAGCGGCTCCGCCACCTCGGCGAGCAGATCCCCACCGCCCGCCGCACACAACCCGCCCACCAGCTCGGCGGCGAGCCGCCGCACGGTCGGCGCCAGCACCTCCACGGTGCGCGGCGTGAACGCCTTCGAGATCAGCCGCCGGATCCTGGTGTGGTCCGGCGCCTCCAGGTCGAGCAGCCCGTTGCCGTTGAGCAGGTGGAACGGCTCATGCGCCTCGGGCGGCGGCGTCCGGCCGAACTCCTCGTGCGTGAAGCGATGCAGATACGTCCGCCCCAGCCGCCGGTCCCGCAGCAGGGCGGACACATCGGCATGGTGCGGGACCAGCCACTGCCGCGACGGCTCGAAGTAGTGCAGCCGCCCACGCTCACGCAGCTCCGCGTAGGCGGGATACGGATCGGCGACGAAGTCGAGCGACCAGGGATCGAAGGACACGGCGGGAGCGGACGAGCCGTGGAAGGAACCGGAGGAAACTGCCATGCCTGCACGCTACTGAGCCACACCCCGGACTCCCAGAGCAAAGCCCGACGGACCTGCGCCTTGTCCGGCTTCTACCGGACGTAGTCCTTGAGAATCTCGGTGTCGAGTTCGATGCCGACGGGGTCAGGGAGCGAGATCTTCTCGCCGAACTTCACCGAGTGCGCGTCACGGTATCCGCCGCCCTCCGGGTCGGGAGCGCTGTGCACGGTGACCACGCAAGCTTCGCGGTCGATCAGCAGGAACAGCGGGATGCCCGCACCGGCGTAGGCGCGAGGCTTCTCCCGACGGTCCCGACGGTCCGTGTCCGAGTCGAAGGACGTGATCTCCACCGTCATCAGCACCCCTGCGGGATCGGCCCACTCACCCTGACCGGCGAAGTGGCCGTTCGGTGCCATTGATCCGTCCGGCCGGGCACGGCCCTTGCGGTACGCCTCCACCTGGAGCCCCTGATCGCTGCCGTACAACCACAGATCGGCCCGCACCTGCATACAGCGCTGCTGAAGCCACCGCAGAATCTCGCTGTGGTCCCCGTCCGGCGTTCCCTTGTCCCCGATCCGTCCGCCGATGAACTCGAACCTGACGGCATCGGACTCGGCGGCGGCGAATTTGGCGATCTTCTCGAACTCGTCCACCGTCATCTGCTGCGATGTGCGCTCCGCCATAGCAGTCATGGTGCACCCCCTGTCAGGCACAGACCAGTGTGACCAACCCGCGCCCCGGACGCCCCGGCCTCCCGATCCGGTCACGCGAACGAGTGATCACCCCGGAGTGACCAGCCTCGCCTCGTACGCGAACACCGCCGCCTGTGTGCGGTCGCGCAGGCCCAGCTTCACCAGGATGCGGCTCACATGCGTCTTGATCGTGGACTCCGCCACGACGAGGTGGCCGGCGATCTCCGCGTTGGACAGGCCCTGGGCGATCAGGACCAGGACCTCCGTCTCGCGTTCCGTCAGTTCTCCCATCTGGGCCAGCGCGGGCGGGCGGGGGGACTCCGCGAGTTTGGAGAACTCCGTGATCAGCCGGCGCGTCACCGTGGGGGCGAGCAGTGCCTCGCCGGAGGCCACCACGCGGACGCCGTCGGCCAGTTGGCGCGCCGACGCGTCCTTGAGGAGGAAGCCGGAGGCTCCCGCCCGCAGTGCCTGGTAGACGTACTCGTCCAGGTCGAACGTGGTCAGGACGAGGACCTTCGCGTCCGCGTCCGCCGCCACGATCTCGCGCGTCGCCTCGATGCCGTTCAGCTCCGGCATCCGGATGTCCATCAGGACCACGTCGGGGGAGAGAGCCGCGACCTGGGTGACGGCCTCGCGGCCGTTCACCGCCTCGCCCACGACCTCGATGTCCGGCATCGCGTTCAGCAGCACCGAGAAGCCCTCGCGGACCATCACCTGGTCGTCGACGATCAGTACCCGAATCGTCATGACCGCTCCCCGTCGGCCGCCGGAGCGGCGTCCTGGCGCTCGTCCTCGTCCTGGGCGGCGACCGGTATGTACGCCGCCACCTCGTAGCCACCGTCCGGCAGCAGCTTCGCCGTCATCTCCCCGTTCAGCATGGACACCCGCTCCCGCATCCCCGTTATGCCGTGCCCGGCCCCCGGTGAGGGCTTCACCAGCCCCTGCGGGGGCGTATTGACGATCCGCAGGCCGAGCCCGCCCAGCACGTACGACACCTCGACCGTCGCCGTCGCCCCCGGCGCGTGCCGCAGAGCGTTGCTGAGCGCTTCCTGGATGATGCGGTACGCCGACAGCTCGACGCCCTGCGGCAGTGCCCGGACCGCTCCGGTGACCGCCTTCTCCACGGTCAGGCCCGCCTCACGGACATTGGAGAGCAGCCCTTCGAGGTCGGCGAGGGTCGGCTGTGGGGCGTCCGGGGCGTCGTAGTCCTCCGCCCGGACGACTCCGAGAACGCGGCGCAGCTCGGTCAGCGCGGCGACGGCGTTCTCCCGGATGGTGGCGAACGCCTTCTCCAGCTCGGGCGGCGGATTCTCCACGCGGTAGGGCGCGGCCTCCGCCTGGATCGCGACGACCGACATGTGGTGCGCGACGACGTCGTGCAGCTCGCGGGCGATGGTGGTGCGCTCTTCGAGCAGCGTGCGCCGGCCGCGCTCGACCGCGTTGACGCTCAGCTGCACCGCCACCTCGTTCTTCGCGTCACGGCGGATGTGTATCGCCGAGACCGTCAGCAGGGTGAGCGCGGAGACGAAGAGCATGGGCGCGCTGGTCGAGCCGTACCCGTACGCGTATCCCCCGCTGAAGAGTGTCCCGACGATCAGCGCGTACGCCAGGGTGACTGTCCACATCCAGGCCGCGGTGCGCGGGTTCGTCCGTATCGCGACGATCGTCATCACGGCCAGATACGAGGCGAAGGCGGAGGGCGTCCAAGGCCAGTCGGAGTAGTAGGAGGCCACCGCGCCGGTGAACGCGGTGACCGCCAGGGCCAGCCACCAGGCCGCGACGGGCCTGACGAGGACCAGCAGGACGGGCGCCACCGCGAGCAGGTCGACACCCGTCCCGTTGCCGATTCCGATGATCAGCGCGAACATCGCGCAGGAGACGATCGCGAAGTGCGGGAACCATCCCGCGTGCCCCCGTATCGAATCCGGCAGCCGGCGGGTGATCACCCCGTCCGTCGCCATGCGCGGCAGCGGCCGGTAGGCGAAGGCATCGGTGAAGAGGTCCTGGCGCAGGCCCTTGAGCATGCCCTCGGCCAGGCGGAACTCGGGGCTCCGGGATTTCCCGGACGCGGTCTTCGTCGTCTTCGCCGTCGTCTGTGTATTGGTCACGTTTTCAAAGGTAAGGGGAGGGACAGGCACCGGTCGTCACCAGTGATAGGGATCCTTTCCCGTCCCTCCCAGGTACTACGAGCCCACCCACGAGAGCTACACGCGACTCGTACGCGGTCCCCGCGCGGCTCCCTGCGCGGCTTCTACGCCGCTTCCTACGCCGTACGCCGGAACGCGTCCGCGTTCTCGGCCGCCCACTGCGCGAACGTACGCGCGGGACGCCCCGTGACCTCCGCCACCGTCCCGATCGGGGTCCGGCCCTCGGGCGGGGTGTTCCCGTACACCTCCAGCAGAAAGCCGATCACTTCCTCGCTCTGCCCGGCCGCCCGCCACTGCTCCAGCGCCTGCGCCTCGGTCAGCTCGACCACCTCGATCTTCCGGCCGCGCGCCCCGGCCAGCGCGTCCGCCTTGTCGTGGATCGTCAGCGCCTCGGGCCCGGTGATCAGGTAGGTCTGGCCGCCGTGCCCGTCCTCGCTGAGCGCGACGGCGGCGACGGCACCGATGTCGCCCTCGTGGACCATGGCGCTCAGCCGGCCGACGAACGGCTCACGCACGGTGTCCTCGGCGCGGATGCCCTCCGCCCACGCAAGCGCGTTGGCCATGAATTCGACGGGCATGAGCACGGTCCACGGGATGCCGCTCCCCGTCACCGCGTCCTGGAGCGGGGTGTCGCCGCCGCCGTTGAGCACGGTGATCCGGTGCACACCGGCCGCCGCCGCCAGCCGGACGATCTCGGGGCCGGTCTCCAGCGCCGCGAAGCCCCCGCCGTCGAAGGTGATCAGATGCAGCCCGGTGACGCCCTCCAGCGCCGGGACGAGCGACGCCGGATCGGCGAGGTCGCCGCGTACCACCTCGACGCCGTCGGGGAAGCCGGGAATGCCCGCCTTGGCGGGGTCGCGGGTCAGCGCGCGTACGGAGTGGCCGCGGTTGAGCAGTTCAAGGACTATCTGGCGGCCCACGGTGCCGGTGGCGCCTGTCACGAGGTGGACGTTCGCGTTGTTGGTCATGTGCCGAAGGTAGGAGGGCTTGCGGTCAGCTTCTGTCCGCGAGTACGGCGCACCCGACCATCGGCGGTCAGTACGCGAGCTGCGCCAGTTCCTCCGCCACGACCGCGCACGCGTCCGCGCCGGGGTCGACCGGCGCGTAGTGCCCGACGTCCTCCAGCAGCGTGATGCCGACCATCTCCCCGGCCCTGGCGGCGGCGTCGACATACGCCTCGGCCACGGCCTGCGGTACGACGTCGTCGTCCCGGCCCTGCACGACGGCGGTGGCGATCCCGGTGGGCAGCAGGGCCGACGGGTCCGCGCTGTCCTTGCGCGCCTTCAACTCCCCTTCCCCACCGAGCAGTTGTACGACGGCTCCGCCGCACACCCCCAGCTCGACAGCGGTCGCGAAGTCCGCGATGGGCGCGATCGCGACGACACCGCGCAGCCTCGGGGGCGCGTCCAGTCGCCACGGCGACCCCTCGGGCAGCACATGCCGCGCCGCCGCCCAGAGCGCGAGATGGCCACCGGCGGAGTGCCCGGTGACCACGATCCGGCGCGGATCCGCCTGGGGGAGGGCGTCGGCGACGAGCGCGGGCAGCGCGTCCATCACGGCGGCGATGTCGTCGAAGGTCTCGGGCCACCGGCCCGCGAACGGCTCACCGGACACGTCCCCGTCGCTCCCCCGCCGGTACTCCACGTTGGCGACGGCGAACCCGCGCCGTGCCAGGAAACCGGCGAACGGCGTCAGATGCGCCCGGTCGTACTGCGCCCGCCACTCCCCGCCGTGCAGCACGACCACCAGCGGCACACCCTCGCGCCCGCCGCGCGGCGCGTAGAAGTCGACCACCTGGTCGGGGTGGGCCCCGTACGCCACGCTGACGTCCGACTCGACCCGCGGGCGCGACAACAGTGCCGCCATCTCGGCACGGTCACGGGCGACCGCGCCGGCGTCGGTGGAGTCGGCGGCGGAATCTTGGGCGGCGGAATCCGACACGCTGCTCCAACCTTTCGATGAGAGACCCGAATTGACCTGATCAGCGGGACGCTATCAGCATCCACGCCACAGGTTTACGGCCCGGCCCCACCGCCGACGACCCCGCCACCGCCGTACTCAGTCCGCGCGCGTCGGCGCCCTCGCGATCAGGGCCTTCACCGCCTTGGCCGTACTCTCCTGCCGCGCCTCGTCCGCCTCGTCGAAGCTGTTCACCACCACCGTCACCGCCCGGCCCCCGTCCACCGCGGCCCCGCCCAGCGCCGCCGCACGCCGGACCGTCGCCGCATCACCGGTCACCGCCGCAGATCGCCCGGTCGAGCAGCGCCTGGACGGCCTCCTCCGCGCCCAGCAGCCACTCGTCGTTCGACATCTTGCCGCTCGCGTTGACGACGACCGACCGCTGCCCGTCCTCGCTGACGGCCGTCCTGATGGTCGCCCCCTCCAGGTCGCCGCCGTGTCCCCAGCGGAATCCGCCGCAGCTCAGCGGCTGCCGCATCACCCCGAGCCCGTAGTGCAGCCCGGGGAAGACCACCTGGAAGTCCTCGCCGGCGGGAACGACCTCGCGCAGCTCGGCCATCTCGGCCGGCGGCAGCAGCCTGCCGCGCTGAAGGGCCGTCAGGAACGTGTCCAGGTCGCGTTCCCCGGAGACCAGCTCGCCGGCGGCCGACGCCCAGGAGACGTTACGGATGGTGGTGTCCGTCATCGCGGTGGACCCGGGGAGCTGCTGATACGTATGTGTGTAAGGCCCCTTGAGGCGCGGGTCGTCACCGGGGGCGTACGTCTGGGTGAGTCCCAACGGGCGGACGATACGGTCGCGGACCTCCCTGTCCCACGACTTGCCCGTGGCCTTCTCGATGATCATCCCGGCGAGCATGTAGCCGGTGTTGGAGTAACTCCACTTGGGATGCGGGTCGTTGGGGTCGGCGGGCTCGAAGTCGGGACGGTGCTTCATCGCCCCGGCCACGGCCTCCTCCGGGTCGTGGTGGTCGAACCGTGTGCGCTCGAAGTCGGCGGCCGTGTCGCCGGTGTCCTCGGTGAAGTCGTAGTTGTAGACGCCGCTGGTGTGCTGGAGGAGATGGCGCAGCGTGATGCGGCTGCCGTCGTTGCCGTTCCCCGCCACGACGCCGGGCAGCCACTTCTCCACGGTGTCGTCCAGGGACAGCCGTCCCTCGGCGACGAGTTGGAGGACGACCGTCGACACGAACGTCTTGGTGACGCTGGCCGCACGGAAGCCGGCCTCGTGCGACACCGGCCGCCCGGTGCCCAGTTCGGCCTCCCCGGCGACGGCGTACGTACGGCGCTGTCCGTCACGCACCTGTACGGAGACGCCGATGTACCCGGCCTTCTTGAGCGTGCTGTTCACCTCACGCTGCAACTGCTTCTGCGACAGCGGCTCCCCCGCGGCACCCCGGCCGCCACCGTCGGCCCCCCGCGCGGGCGCGGGCCCGGCGGACACTCCGAGGGACACGGCGCAGACGGCGGCGGTGACGAGCGCGGTGACCACGGGCAGGCGCGGGCGGCGTGAGGTTCTGGCGTATGTGCTCATGGCCATCAGCCTGGTGGAAAGGGCACCCCGATCCCATGACGGAGGCACCCATCTGCGAGGTGGGGATATCCCCAGCACCGCGTAACGGGCCCCGTTCAGGCACCCGTGTGCGTATGCGCGGCCCAGACGGTGGGGGTGACGGGATAGCCGGCGCGCAGGCGCCGGGTGGCGTGGTGCAGGGCCTCGGCGGCAAGGGCCGGGCGGGGCGGGGTGGTTCCGTCGGCCGTGAGGCGGGCGTAGAAGTCGGCCGCCAGTTGATGGGCGGCCCGGTCGGCCACGGGCCACTGGGTGCCCACCACATGCGGATAGCCCGCGAGTTGGAACGCGCCCGTCAGATGAAGCGCCTCGTCGGCCAGGCGCGGGGCCGTCAGGGTGGTGTTGCAGGCGGACAGAAAGGCGAGCCCGCCGTCCAGGCGCAGCGCGCCGATGTCGGCGACGGTCAGTGGATCCGTCCGGTGGTCCTGGAGGATCAGCCTGCCGCGCCAGGGATCGGTCCGATGAGGCTCGCTGTGGCAGGCGAAGTGCGCCACCCGGTGGTGGGGAAGCGCCGCGAGCACGGACGACCGGGTCGGGTCGGGAAGGACCGCGGCGCCCGGGACGAGCCCGGTGAGCAGGTCCGCCTCGGTGGCGGCGCCCGCCAGAGGGCCCGCGCCGGGAGCGTCCGGGACGGCGACGATCGCGGTCCGGGCCCCCTGATCGGTCGCGCCTTCGCGGGTACGGGCCCGGGCCAGCCCACGCACGGTGGCGGTGTACGAGGAGACGACCCGGTCCAGGACCGTGCGCGGCAGTTGGCGCCGGGCGGAGTCGTCGGCCAGGTCCTCGTGATGGCCGGCGGCGTGCAGCGGCAGATAGGCGAGGATGCCGACGGGGCACCACCACACGCGGGGCCAGGGCTCGCCCGGTGGTGGGGGACCCGTATGACCCAGGGCGGCCAGGACCGGTTCGCTGATCGTGTCCCAGAGCCAGGCCAGTACGCCCAGGATGTCGCGCTGGGCGGTGCGGCGGCCGACCGGATCGACGGAGGGGTCGCCGGTGGCCTCGATGGCCGTCCCCAACGTCATGATGCGGCGCACGGCCTCCGTGTCGGTGAGGCCGCGCAGAGGCACGACATGTACGGGATCGTCGGGGTCACCGGTGAGGACGAGCGCGTCGCAGCGGGTGGGCGCGGCGGAGACGTACACCACCGGGCCGTCGGCGGCCTGGGTGGTGAGGCCGACGGCTCCGGGCGGTGTGAGGAAGTCGGAGAAGCCGTCCAGGGAGCGGATACGGGTGAGCAGTTGGTCCCACTCGGCCTGCGCCTCACGGCGGGCGGCGGCACGGGCTTCGGCGGGCGCGGAGGTCTCGGCGGCCATGGAGGCGTCGATGTGGGCGGGTGCGGGTGGGGGTACTTCGGGAGGCGCGGAAGGCGCGGGAGGTGCGGGAGGCGTGGGAGGCGTGGGAGGCGTGGGAGATGCGGGAGCTTCGACGGCTGAGGGGGCCTGGCGGTCGAGGGCCGCGCGCCGGTTCCGTACCTCGCCGACGGCCTGCGCCAGGTGCGGCGCCGCCGACCGCAACCGGTCGAGGTCGGTGCCCCCGTCCGCGACGGACTCGGCCGTCAGCACCCCACGTGACTGTTCCAGCAGTTCGACGGCCCGGTGCGCGCGCCCGACGTTCAGCGCGGCGGCGGCAGCGGCCCCCGCTAGCGAGCCTGCCTCGCCGATCAAGTGCCCACGGTCGGTGAGGTCCAGCGCGCCGAGACCGATCTGCGGGAGCAGCGCGACGGCCGACTCGGCCGCCGCGAGCGCTTCGTGCGCTCCGGCGTCGTCCCTCGCCGCCAGGATGGCGATCGTCCGGTACGAGGCGATCCGGGTCCAGACCGGGGCGGTGTCGTCCAGTGCCGCCGACCGGGAGGAGGCCAGGATCTCGTCCAGCAGGCCGGCCTCACCGGTGTGCGTGTACAGCATGTGCAGAGCTGCGGCGTGGTTGTTGAGCGCGTTCGCGGCGTACGGCAGACCGACCGGGGTGATCGCGACGGCCTCGCGCGTGGCGTCGACCGCCTCGTACAGCCCGGCGGGGTCGCCGTCGTGGCTGAACCGCAGCAACAGGGCGGCGCTCAGGTTGACCAGTACGCGGTTGCGGTTGGCGTGGTCGGCGGGGGTGGCCTCGACGACCAGGCGGACCATGTCCACCGCCTCGGACGCCGTTCGGGCGTCCCGGTCCCGCGACGCCTGTGCGAACAAGGCGCTGGAGAGCCCGAGCAACTGCTGCGCGCGATACGGATGGCCGTGGGGGAAGGCGGCGACGGCCTCGCGGCAGACCGCGACCGCCTCCGCGATGTCCTCGCTCTCCCCGGTGCGCTGGAAACTCATCTGCAGGGCGGAGCCGAGAGTCCCCAGGAAATGCCCGCGGTTGGGGTGGTCGTCGGAGACGGCGGCGACGGCGGCACGGGATACCTCGACCCCTTCCCGCAGCGGCACGGAGTCGCCTGTGTACCAGGACAGCAGTTGCAGGATGAGGCCGAGATTGTTCAAGGAGGCGGCGTAGTGCGCGTTCCGGGCGGGGGTGGCGTCGACGGCCCTGCGGCCCGTCGTGGCGGCCTCGCGCAGCAAGGGGAGTTCGCCGGTCTGGTCGAAGAGGCTGCTCAGGGCGTTGCCGAGATTCCCCAGGGCCATGGCCAGATGCGGATGCCCCTCGGGAAGCGCGGCGACGGCCTCCCGCAGGACGGCGACCGCCTCTTCAAGAGGTTCGCGTGTCCCGGCCCAGTTCGACTGAGTCTGGAGTGCCATGCCGAGGTTGTTCAGCCACTTGGGACGGTCGGGATGGCCGACGGGCGTGGCGTCGACGGCGGCACGGGCGTACGTGACGGACTCCGGCACCCGCTCAAGTCCGCCGTCGCGTCCGTTCTTCCTGGACAGGGCGTTGCCGAGATTGCTCAGGGCCATCGCCAGATGTGGATGCCCGTCGGGCAGCGCGGCGACGACCGCCCGGCCGATGTCGACCGCCTCCTCAAGAAGGTCGTCCCCGCCGACGGTCTCGTAGCGCAGGCGCAGTGCCATGCCGAGGTTGTTCATGGACCGAAGACGGTCGGGGTGGCCGACGGGCGTGGCGTCGATGACGGCACGCTCGCACGCGGCGGCCTCGACGAGTTGACCGACGTCCCCCGTGTACTCGTACCGCTGAAGGAGCGCGGCGGCCAAGCCGCTCAGCCGCCCCAGGCGTTCGGGGTCGTCGTCGGAGGAGTCGTCGGAGGAGTCGTGGGAGGAGTCGTGGGGGGCGTCGTGGGAGGGATCGTCGGAGGCGTCGACCGCGGCCCGCGCGACGGCGACCGCCTCCTCCGCCGCGGCGGGGTCCGTGCTGTGTTCGGCCAACGTACGAAGGCCGGTACCGAGGTTGTGGAGATACCGCGCGCGGTCGGCCGCGGCGGCGTCGACCGCGGTCCGGGACACGGCGATCGCCTCGCGCAGCGTCGACAGGTCTCCCGTGAGCTTGAAGAGCCCGTTGAGGCAGCCGGCAAGCCGGTCCAGACAGTCGGCGCGCGCGGGCGACCCGGCGGGGAGCACGGTGGCGGCTTCTCGCCCGACGGCGACCGCTTCGAGGAGTTGGCCGATCTCCGCCGCCGTACGCCCGTACTGCTTCTGAAGAGCGATGAGGAGGATATGGAGCTGGGTGCCTCGGGCGGGGTCACCCGCGGCCATGGCGGCGACAACGCCCCGGGTCAGCTCGATCGCCTCGGCGCCCGCCACCGGATCGGCCTCGGCATCGGCCCACATGTGCAGGATGATGGCGAGGTTGTTGCGATACATCGTCAGATTGGGGTGGCCGGGCGAGGTCGTGACGACGGCCCCGCGGGCGACGTCGAGCGCTTCGTCGAGCGTCCGGGTGTCGGTCTCCGCGTTCTTGTCCCGCCTGTGCAGTTGGAACAGGGCGAGTCCCAAGTTGGTCAGAAACATGGCGTGTTCGGGATGGTCGGTGGCGCGGACCGCCTCACGGGACACCGTGAGCGCCTCGTCCAGCGTTTCGGTGTCCTTGGTCAGTTCGTACATCTGCCGAAGGACGAGCCCGAGATTGTTGAGGGCCATGGCCCGGTCGAGTGGACGCTCGAACGGCCCGGTGATCGCCGCGCGGAACAGCTCGACGGCCCGGGGCAGCAACGGAAGATGGCGGCCCCGCTCGTACGCCCGGTACACGGCGAGGCCGAGTTCCAGGGCCCCTTCGCCGAACAATTCCTCGCCGTCGCCGTCGCCGTCGCCGTCGCCGTCGCCCCCGCCGTCCGCGGCCTCCCCGTCCTCGCCCCCCTCTCCGCTCGCGAAGACGAAGCGCAACGGCTCCGGTACGGCCTCCGGATCCACGTCGTGCACAGGGGCCAGAAAGCGCACGGCCTCGATCAGCGCCTCCTCCTGCGCCGGCCCCTCCGGCAGCGCGGTGAGCCGGATCCAGTGGTACACGCCCAGCACGTGGCTCGCCTCGACGTCGGTCGCCGGGTCGGTGACCGATGTCAGGGCGGCGGCCGTACGTTCCGCGCCGTCCGCGAACAACCCGGCGGCGTCGTCCGCGTCCACGGCTGCCCCGATGCACCGCCGAAGGTCACCGAGCAGATCCCGATCGGCCATCCCGTCCTCCGATTCAGGCTGCTCAGGCTACTGAATGATAGATTGACAAATCAGCCTGAATGAAGGCTAGTTGACACGCCGAGGCGCCGAGAAAAGCCGAGAGACGCTGTGGGGGTGGCAGGGTGGCGAGGTCGCGGAACGGCACGCGGAACCGACTGGGTGTGCTGTGCGACCAGCTCACCCGGCACGAGTCGATGGCGGCGGAGATCGACACCGCCGGAGCGGGACCGCAGTTGCGCGAACTGCTCGAACTGGTTCGGAGCGGAACGGCGACAGCCGCGGGAGCCCGCGAGACGGAGCTGCTGGACACCATCGAGGACGCCTGCGTCCGGCACGGCCTGCCCGCACTCGACGTGCGCGAGTACGGCAACGCACAACTGCCCCTGGGATTCGGCCTGCCTCCGGAGGGCGGCACGGCGAGCGCCTGGGTCTGTCCGTGGGGCAATTGCGGACGAGTGGTCCTCCCGGACGAAGCCGGGGCGTCCGCGCCCCGGTGCGCGGCGGGCGACGAACCGCTGCGCGCCTTCCCGGCGGCCTGATGCCCGGACTGCTCGCCGGGATCGGCACCTGGATCGCGGACCGATGGCTGCAGACCGTGGTCCTGTCCGGGCTGCTGTGGGTCGCGACGCTCGTCGTCGCCGCGCGGCTCGGCCAGTCGCATCCGTTCGACGTGGCACGGCTTCACACATGGCTCGACGAGATCGCCACGAACCGGGCCGGGAACAGCCCCGCCGCCATCCTGCTGACCGTGGCCGCCGCGCTGCTCGCGGCCGGTGCGGCGGGTCTGGCGGCCGGCGGGCTGGGCGCGCTGCTCCAGCGGTTGTGGGGCGCCGACGGCGCGGGGCCGGGGCTCGGCCGGCTGCTGCGGTGGCGCCGGAGGTGGTGGGAGAGGTGGTACTCGGAGCGCGCCCGACGCGCCGTCGCCCACGCGGTCACCGCCGGTGGCGACGATCAGCCGCCGGACCCGGTCTCGGCGCGGGCCCGACAGGCGCGCGCCGAACGCGCCCTGCGTCTGCGGGCGGAGCGGGAACCGCATCGCCCCACCCGCGTCGGAGACGCCTTCCACGCGGTCGCCGTCCGAGTGCGCACGCGCTACGCCCTCGACGTGGACCTGGTCTGGCCCCGGCTCTGGACGATGCTCCCGGACGCCCCGCGCGCCGACCTGTCCGGCGCCCACACGGCGTACAACTCGGCTGCCCGCCTGGCGGGTTGGGGTCTGCTCTACGCCGCGCTGGCCGTGCTCTGGTGGCCCGCCGCGCTGATCGGCGCCGGTGTGCTGCTCACCGCCGTGGCACGGGCCCGCGGCGCGGCGGCCGTCCTGGCGTCCCTGGTCGAGGCCGCCGTGGACCTGCACCTCACCGACCTCGCCGACCAGCTCGGCGTCCGACCCGACAGCGAACAGCTCACCGAACTGGGGCGGGCCGTCGGCCGCCGACTCGGTCCGCCCGCACCCCCCTGACCTCCGCACCTGCCCCCGTGGCGCCGGTTTCCGGGGCGGCGGCTCGACCAACGAGCCCCCGCCCCGGCGGCACGTTCAGGCCGGTACCTCCCGCAGGACCTCCCCCAGCACCCGCGCCGCCCGCTCCGCGTCGCGGAAGCCCACGTACAGCGGCGTGAAGCCGAACCGCAGCACGTCCGGTCGTCGCAGGTCACCGACCACGCCGCGCGCGATCAGCTCCGCCATGACCGCGGGCGCCTCCGCGCAGCGCAGTGCCACCTGGCTGCCGCGCTCCGCGTGTGCCGCCGGCGTCAGCGAGGTGACCCGGCCCGCCGGGGCGTACGCGTCCACGCACCGCAGGAAGAAGTCCGTGAGCGCCAGGCTCTTGGCCCGCAGGGCGTCCAGCGAGACGCCCTCCCACACGTCGAGCGCCGCTTCCAGCGCCAGCATGGAGAGGATGTCCGGCGTGCCGACCCGGCCGCGTGTCGCGCCGTCCGCCGCCGTGTAGCCGGGCGTCATCCCGAACGGGTCGGCGTGCGAGGTCCAGCCCGGCAGCGGCGAGTCGAAGGCCGCCTGGTGGCGCTCGGAGACGTACAGGAAGGCCGGTGAACCCGGCCCGCCGTTCAGGTACTTGTAGGTGCAGCCGACCGCCAGGTCGACCCCGTGCGCGTCCAGTCCCACCGGCAGCGCGCCGGCGCTGTGGCACACGTCCCAGATCGCCAGCGCGCCCGCGTCGTGCAGGGCCGCCGTGATGCCGGGCAGATCGTGGAGCCTGCCCGTACGGAAGTCGACGTGGTTGACGAGCGCGGCGGCCGTACGCGGCCCGGCGGCGCCCGGCACATCGGCGGCGGACACCGGGACCGGTCGCAGACCGGTCATCCGCGCCGCCGACTCCGCGATATAGCCGTCCGAGGGGAACGTCTCGGCGTCCACGAGGAGTTCGTCGCGGCCCTCCCCCGCCAGCCGGGCCGCCGCCACAACCGCCTTGAAGACGTTGACACTTGTGGAGTCACCGACCACGACCCGGCCGGGTGCCGCGCCGACCAGCGGCGCGATCCGGTCACCGATCCGCTCCGGCGCGGTCCACCAGCCGCCCTCGGTCCAGGAGCGGATACGCAGCTCGCCCCACTGCCGGGTGATGACGTCCTGGACCCGCTCGGGTACGTGGCGGGGCAGCGCGCCGAGCGAGTTGCCGTCCAGATAGACGGAGTCGTCGTCGAGCGCGAACAGCTCGCGGTGCGCGGCCAGTCGGTCGTCCGCGTCGAGTCCGGCGGCCTGCTTGGCCAACACCTCAGACATGGCTGCGCGCCGTCCACAGCTCCGGAAACACGTTCTTCTGCGCCCGCTTCTCCAGCCACGCGACCCCGGCGGACCCACCCGTCCCGCTCTTGGACCCCATCGCGCGCCGCGTCGCCACGAGATGGTCGTTGCGCCAGCGCCACACCAGCTCGGCGACGTCCGTCAACGCCTCGCCCAGCCTGATGACTTCACCGTTCTGGTCGGGCTCCGCGTAGACCCGGGCCCAGATCTCCTCGACCGCCGTCGACGGCTCGTACTTCTGTGTGAAGTCCCGGTTCAGCGCCGACGCCGGCACCGGCAGCCCACGCCGCGACAGCAGGCTCAGCACCTCGTCGTACAGGCTCGGCTCCTGAAGTGCCTTCTCCAGCTCGGCGTGCACACGCGGCGCGCCCCGGTGCGGTACGAGCATGGACGCCGACTTGTCGCCGAGCAGGAACTCCATCCGCCGGTACATCGCCGACTGGAATCCGGAGCCGTCACCGAGCGCGCTGCGGTACGAGTTGAACTGCGCGGGGGTCAGCTGGCTCAGCGGCGTCCACGACGCGTTCAGCGCCTCGAACTCGCGCACCGAGCGCTTCAGCGCGTCGATCGCGACCGGCAGCCGGTTCTCGCGCAGCGCGCGGGACGCGGTCTCCCACTCGTGGACGATGACGGTGAACCACAGCTCCATCACCTGGGTGGTCACCAGGAAGACCATCTCGCCCGGGTCGTCGGACATCGGGTGCTGGAGATGGGTGAGGACGTCCGCCTGGACGTAGTCCTCGTACGGGGTCGTACCCGCGAAGTCGAGGTTCGGGGTGTCCGAACCGGCTCCGGAGGCATCGGGGTGCTGCGACATCTCTGTCTCCTCGATATTGCTACCGGGTAGCGGTCCGCCCCTTCCAATCGGCATCGGAGCTCCGGTCCCCTGTTCGCATCATAATCCCGACTTCACGGCACCGCCGGACCTGTGATGTACGTCCCGTTCTCGGCGTACGGCCATGCATTCGCACGGCAGCCGTACAGGCCCTTGATCTGCTGCATCATCGCCGGCGCGGGCTTTCCGGCGCCGCCGCAGGTGACATGGCCCCGGCCGAGACGGTGGCCGACCTCGTGATTGATGATCAGCGCGCGGTACTCGGTGACCGGGCCGTCGAACTGCTCGGACCCCAGCACCCACCGCTTGAGATTCACCACGACGGTGCGGCCGACGGTGCAGTTCACCTCGCCGCGCGTGAGCAGGCCGGCGGCGCCGCAGATCCGGTCCACCGTGCCCGGCGTCGCTATCTTGACGTCGAAGTCGGACGGTCCCGAGCCGACGAGCTGGAAGGAGTTACGGCCGTCGGAGGTCCAGCCCCGCGGGTGCGCCAGGATTGTCTCGATCTCGACGGCGGCCTGCCGCTCGGACAGCTCGATACCCTTCTCGACCTGGACCTTGTAGCGGCGCACGGTGTCGCCGGAGCCGACCGGCGAACCGGCGGAACGGGCCGTCGTGAAGTCGCCGGGACCGTTGTCGGGGATGGGGATACGACGCGTCGAATCGGCGGAGGCGCGCGGGCCGGGACTCGCGCCGGGACCGACGCCCGGGCTGAGCGACGGGGCGGGTGGTTCGGCCGCCTCGGTCGTGGGCGCCGGGCTCTTACGGCCCTTGGCGTCGGCCGTGGGCCCGCTCCCCGGCCAGCCCGCGAGGAACGCGCCGCCACCGGCGAAGACGGCGATCAGACACACCCCGAGGAGCACCGGGCGGGCGAACGGACGGCGACGGGCCACGACACGCTTGCCCAAGACGGACTTCTCCCCTGCTTCGACCGGAGTCAACAGGGAGAGGGTGCCGGGGCCTCGTACCGGATTCGATGGCGTGTGCGATCGTATCGACCGCGCGCCGCAGGTCCGTAGCCTTTCGGACGGCCACGGACCTGCGCAGAAGACGCGGCAAGCCGACGAGCGACCCGACGCGCGCGACCTCAGCCGAGGGTGTCGGCCGCCGCCGCCGAGGAGTCCCGCAGGAAACCGGAGCAGCGCTCGTACTCGTCCTCCTCGCCGATCGCCTGCGCGGCGCGGGCGAGAGCGTGCAGGGCGCGCAGGAAGCCGCGGTTCGGCTCGTGCTCCCACGGCACCGGGCCGTGGCCCTTCCAGCCGCTGCGGCGCAGCGAGTCGAGGCCGCGGTGGTAGCCGGTACGGGCGTACGCGTACGACTCCACGACCCGGCCGTTCTCGAACGCGTCGTCGGCGAGCTGGGCCCACGCGAGCGACGAGGTCGGGTACTTCGCCGCGACGTCGGCGGGCGCCGTCCCGTTCGCGAGAAGCTCGCGCGGTTCGGGGTCGTCGGGCAGGTGCGTGGGGGGCGGTCCCCCGAGAAGGTCTTTGTGGATGGCCATGGTTCCGAGTGTCCCAGGTCGCGCCGGATTCCGTGGCAGTGGAGCGGGTTTGCCACCGGCAAACGCCCGCCCTTGCTTCGGCGGTCGCGCGCCCCGTCCCCGCTCACGCGTCCGCCGCCGACGCGCCCCCTCCCGCCCCTTCGCCCAGCCCCCTCCGTACCGTCGTCGGCTCCAGCGGCGGCGACGACAGCCCGCAGTTGACCTTGCACTGGGGCAGGCTGGGCGCGCTCTCGGCGGTCTTGTCGTCGGCGGGCCGCGTCGTGCGCACCGTCGCCCAGGCGATCAGCGACGCCAGCACCAGCACCCCCGCGCACAGGGGCATGGCCCGGTGGAACGCCGCGTCGAACTGCGTCGACGAGCGGTACACCTCCGGCCCCATGCCCGCCAGCAGCGGCAGCGCGGCCACCGCGAGCAGACCCGCGGCGCGCGCCGCCGCGTTGTTGATGCCACTCGCCAGCCCCGCCCGGGAGTTCTCGACGGACGCCAGGACCGTCGCGGTCAGCGGCGCGACCAGTGTCACCATGCCGAGCCCCATCACCACCAGCGCGGGCAGTACGTCCCGTACGTACGACGCGTCCGCCCCGCCGCCCACCCGCAGCATCAGCAGCAGCCCGGCGGCGCACAGCAGCGGCCCCACCGTGAGCGGGATCCTGGGCCCGATCCGCGCGCCCAGCTCGCCCGACCTGGCGGAGAACAGCAGCATCAGCACGGTCGTGGGCAGCAGCGCCGTCCCGGCGCCGAGCGCCGAGTAGCCCGCGACGACCTGGAGCTGCAACGACGCCAGGAAGAAGAACCCGCCGAATGCCGCGTACACGCACAGCGTCACCACGTTGACCGACGTGAACTGCCGCGAGGCGAAGATCGACGGCGGCAGCATCGGATCGGGCCGCCGCCGCTCCAGCAGCACGAACCACACCCCCACCAGCACCCCCGCGGCCCCGGCCCACCACACCTTCGCGATCAGCGCGTACGTCACCAGCCCCAGCGCCACCGCGCCCAGCACCGCGCCGAGTACGTCGAACCGGCCGTGCGCCGCCGGATCCCGCGACTCCGGTACGTGCCGCAGCGCCACCGGCACACAGATCGCGGCCAGCGGCACGTTCAGCAGGAAGACCCACCGCCAGCCGGGCCCGTCCACCAGGAACCCGCCCAGGAACGGCCCCACGGCCGCCCCGACACCCCCGAGCCCGGACCACAGCCCCACGGCCCGCGCCCGGTCGTCGGGATGGAAGCTGGCCTGGATCAGCGCGAGCGACCCGGGCACCAGCAGCGCCCCGCCCACCCCCTGGAGCGCCCGCGCGAGGATCAGCACCTCGGCGCTGGGCGCGACCCCGCACAGCAGCGACCCGAGCGCGAACCACACGGTGCCCAGCACGAAGATCCGCCGCCGCCCGTACCGGTCCCCGAGCGACCCGCCGAGCAGGATCAGCCCGGCGAGCGTCAGCATGTACGCGTTGACGGTCCACTGCAGGTCGGCGAGGTTCGCGTGGAGGTCGTCACCGATGTGCGGCAGGGCGACATTGACGACCGTCGAGTCGAGCAGCGCCATGCTGGAACCGAGAACTGTCGTCAGTACGATCCACCGGCCGGAGGCCGTGCCCAGCCTGATGTCCATAGGGGCATCATCCACCTTGGCCGGTGCGGATGCCCGGCTTACGCGAGCGCTTTCACGATCGCGCCCGGCTCCCTCAGCCACACGCTCTGGCCCTCGGCGGTGACGGTGAGTCCGAAGTCCTCGTAGTGGGGGCTGCCGGCCGCCGTGTACTCGCGGTGCACCGCCTCGATGCCCGCCCACAGGTCTCGCGGTCCGTACTGCCACACGTCCTCGCCGGTGGCGGTGGATGTGGCGGAGCCGTCCTCACCGCGTGCCCACACGTGGACGGTGCCGTCGATCCTGGAGTGCCGCATCCACACGCCCGGCAGCCGGGCACCGGCGTACAGGGCGAAGCCCAGGGACAGCAGTTCGGCGGGGTCGAGACCGGCTTCCCGGGAGCGGGCGGTGCCGGAGTCGACCGCGGTGTCCACCTCCGTACGCTGCGCCCGGATCGGCATGTACGACGCACCGCCGCGGAACCGGCCCCGCGCGGCACCGTCGGCGCCCACGGTCAGCTGGACCAGAGCGCCGCTCCAGAAGTCCCGGTACAGCGGCGCCACCACGGTGCCGCCGGGCCGTACCTGCTCGATGAAGGCGTACGGCATCCGGCGCAACGAGCAGGTGACCACGATCCGGTCGAAGGGCTCCCCGCCGGGCCAACCGCGCTCACCGTCACCGACTCGGAGGTGCGGTTCATATCCGGTGTCGCCCAGATGGGTGGCCGCCATGGCGGCCATGGCGGGGTCGACCTCGATGCTGTGGACACCCCGGCCCCGGTCGCCGAGACGCTCGGAAAGGAGCGCGGCGACATGCCCGGTCGCGGTGCCGATCTCCAGGACCCGCTCGCCGTCGCGCACCTGGAGGAGGCCGAGCATCGTCGCGACCACGCTGGGCTTGGAGTTGGACGAGGTCGCCACACCGGGCCCGTTCTCCGCCCCGTCGTCGACCTGGACGACCACGGGTTCGTCACTGTGGACCAGGCTCCACCACTCGTCCCCCACGGCCACGGGCTCGCAGCGTTCCGGCCCCTGCCGCCAGATCCTCGAAGGGATGAACCGATGCCGGGGCAGCGCCTCCCACACCCGGCGCCAGACGGGATCAAGAAGCCCGCGCCCGGCGACCGCCGCGACAAGCGCGGCGTAACCGTGACGCGGGTCCTCACCAGAAGTCACTTCTTGGGCCCGGACCCGTCGGGACTGGGCTCAGGTGCCGGGGGCGTCCACGGCTTGTCGGAGGGCGGGCCCCCGTGCTTCCCGTCGTCTGCCATGTAACGCTCCTTCTCGGGTCGTGTCCCTGCTCGTACAGAGGTGACGCGACTCATTCAACTGCCCCGGCCCGCCGACCGGGCGGAAGTATCGAGGCGCTGTACGTCCCGCCTCACCGGAAATTTCCCCGGTAGCCGGTCCCGCCGGTCGGCCACCTGGCTACGGTTGACGGGTGACGGGCAACGTAAGTCTGAGCCACGCCGTGAAAGAGACCGGATTCACGCAGGCCGAACTCGCCGATGCCGTGAACACCTACCTCTGGAACAGCGGCCACGAAGGGACGGTCAGCGACCGGACGGTACGCAACTGGCTTACCGGAAGGACCCGTTGGCCGCATCCTCGGCAGCGGGAGGCATTGACCGCACTCTTCGGGCGCTCTGCGGGCGAACTGGGTTTCGTCGCCCCGGCGTGCCGACAGAGCAGCACGGACGAAGGTGAGCAACCCGTGAGACGCCGCGATTTCGTCACCGCGGCTGCCGGGACGGCCGCCGCCGCGCCGCTCATCACTGCCCGCCCCTCGATGGTCGGCTCCTCGGACGTGATCCGCCTCCGTGAAGGACTGAGCGACCTCGTACAACTGGACCAGAGCCAAGGCGGTCACGGCGAGTTGGAACAGCTGGCGCTCTCGGGCGCCAAGCGGACACTGGAGCTACGAGATCAGGCCGCCACCCAGCGCATCCGCCGACGCCTCTTCGCCATCGCGGCCGACTACACCGGGATCGCCGCGTGGTCCGCGCTGGACGCCCATCGGCTGGATCACGCCCAGACGCGCTTGGCGAGAGCGCTCCATCTCGCGGGTATGGCACGGGATCCCGTGGCGCTTTTCCAGGTGTGGAACATGTACGCGATGCTGTGCCGCCAGCGTCATGACTTCCATCAGGCGGCGGACGCGACGGACGCGGCACTGGCGACCACCATCACCCGCCGTGATCCGATGTTCGCCTCACTCGCACACGCCCGCGCGGCCATCAATCACACGCATCTCCGCGACCGTCCGGCCGCTCTGCGGGCCTTGGGCCGCGCCGAGGACGCCCTCGGCAGAGCTGAGGGGTCCAACCTCGCACGACCGAACTGGATCGCCTTCTACGGGCCGGGGGAGCTGAGCGCGATCACCGCCGTCGTCATGAACGCCACCGGAGATCCGGACCAGGCCGAGGCAGCTTCTCACCAAGCCCTGGCCCGTATCCCCGACGCGCTCCGTAGGAACCGCGCGATGGCCACCACACAGCTCGCCCTCGCACAGCTCCGCCAAGGAGACATCGGCCAAGCCTGCGCCACGGCCGACACGGTCTTCGGCCTACTGCCCGACCAGGCCCTGCCCGGCCGCCTGCGCTCACGGCTCGACCACTTCCAGCGCGCCCTGACCACGTCCGCCCCCGGCTCAAAACCCTCACGCCAGTGGTCGGACCGCTACCGCCTCGAACGGAGCCGTACATGACGGGCACCACGGACCTCGACATCCGCCACTACGCGCACGCCGATCTCCCGCGAATCCGGCAGACGCTCCTCGATCTCCACTCCTCCGCGTACGCGGAGGAGTTGGACGACGAGTTCAACCAGCGCTTTCCCTGGTTCGTGGACCGCTGGGGCAGTCATCCGGGCTTCTCGTGTGTGGTGGGCTACGACGACGACAAGCCGGTCGGCTTCGCCTACGGCGCCCCGGCGACAGAGGGCCGCGAATGGTGGCGTGAACACCTGGACCCGGCGCCGGAGAGGACCCGTACATACTCCTTCTCCGAACTGGCGGTCCACCCCACCTGGCGCGGGACGAGTACCGCCGAACGGCTGTCCCGCGCACTGTTGCGGACTCGGGAGGAGGACCTGGCCGTCCTGCTGGTCGACACCCGGCACCCCAAGGTCCAGGCCCTGTACGAGTCGTGGGGCTACCGCAAGGTGGGCGAGCGCCAACCGTTTCCCGACTCGCCCGTCTTCGCGGTGATGCTCGCCGAACTCCCCCTTGCATGAGGACAGTTACGAGTATCAGGAGGCGAGCCGGCGGAGTGCACGGATCAGCGCGTCGGTGCCCTGTTCCGCCTTGGCGCGCGGGCAGCCGACGTTGAGCCGTACGTAACCCTCGCAGCCGTATGTCGTGCCCGGCATGATCGCCACCTTCTCGCGCTCGATCAGCTCCCGCTGGAGCGCGTCGTCGTCCACACCCAGCGACCGCAGGTCTATCCAGGCCAGATAACCGGCCTCCGGCGGACGCCAGCCCAGCGCGGGGAAGGCCGCGTCGAGGCGCGCGGCGAGCATACGGAGGTTGCCCACGACGTACGCGTTGAGCGCGTCCAGCCAGGGCGCGCCCTCGCGGTACGCGGTGATGTGGGCCGTCAGCGCGAGGACCGCCGGGGAGGCGAGCCCTTCGGCCGTCAGCATCCGGCGCATGAACTCCGCGTGGTCGTCCGGGTCGCCGATGACGCCGTACGAACCGCTGAGCGCCGGGAAGTTGAAGGACTTCGACGCCGAGGTGACGATGGCCCACCGGCCCGTGCCGAACCGGGTCCACGGCAGATGGCGGCGGCCCGCCGGAAGGAATTCGGGGTGCACGAAGTCGGCGTGGATCTCGTCGCTGATCACCGCCACCCCGTACGCCGCCGCGAGCCCGGCGAACTCCGTCAGCTCGCTCTCCGTCCACACCCGCCCCGTCGGGTTGTGCGGCGAGCACAGGATCAGCACCTTGCTGTCGCCGCGCGCCAGCTCCCGCTCCAGCGCCGCCGTGTCCCCCACCGGCACCCCGCGCAGCTCGCGGCCGAGCCCGGTGACCGCCTTGCGGAAGCCGTCGTACGTGGGGGTGTGGACGACCACGCCGTCGCCGGGGGCGGACCACATCCGCAGCAGCTGCGACACCTGGCTGAGCACGGACGGCGCGTACACGACGCGGTCGGTGTCCAGCTCGGTGCCGTAGCGCGTGGCGAACCAGTGCCGCAGCGCCGACAGGAAGTCCTCGTGCCGCCAGTCCGTGTAGCCGAGGACGCCGTGCGCGATACGCGCCTGGAGGGCGGCGAGCACCTCGGGCGCGCAGGCGAAGTCCATGTCGGAGATGGTGAAGGGGAGCAGCCCGTCCACGCCGAAGCGGTCGGCGACGCCGTCCCACTGGACGCTCCAGGTGCCGCGCCGGTCGACGGGGGTGTCGAAGTCGTAACCCTGATCCACGGTGTCTCGGTCCTCCTCGGCTCGGAACAGCGATCGGACGGCAATCGGACAGCGATCGGAACAGCACACGGGCCCGGCACCTGAAGAGGTACCGGGCCCGCTGTGCGTAAGGCAGTTGCCTACTTGAGCTTGGTGCCCGCGGAACGCAGCGCGCCGCACGCCTCGGTCACGCGCTTCGCCATGCCCGCCTCGGCCAGCTTGCCCCAGGTGCGCGGGTCGTAGGTCTTCTTGGAGCCGACCTCGCCGTCGACCTTCAGCACACCGTCGTAGTTCTTCAGTACGTGGTCGGCGACCGGCCGCGTGAAGGCGTACTGGGTGTCGGTGTCGAGGTTCATCTTCACGACGCCGTTCTCCAGCGCCGTCGCGATCTCCTCGGCGGAGGAGCCGGAGCCGCCGTGGAAGACGAAGTCGAAGGGCTGGCTGCCGGCGGGCTTGCCGTACTTCGCCGCCACGCCCTCCTGGAGGTCCTTCAGCAGCTCGGGACGGAGCACCACGTTGCCCGGCTTGTAGACGCCGTGCACGTTGCCGAAGGACGCGGCGAGCAGGTAACGGCCCTTGTCGCCCAGGCCCAGGGCCTCGGCGGTGCGCAGCGCGTCGTCGACGGTCGTGTAGAGGGAGTCGTTGATCTCGTGCGTGACGCCGTCCTCCTCGCCGCCGGTCGGGGTGATCTCGACCTCAAGGATGATCTTCGCGGCGGCGGCCTGCGCGAGCAGCGTCTCACCGATGGTGAGGTTGTCGGCGAGGGTCTCGGCGGAGCCGTCCCACATATGCGACTGGAACAGCGGGTTCCGGCCGGCCTTGACGCGCTCGGCGGAGACGTCGAGAAGCGGACGCACGTAGGTGTCCAGCATGCCCTTGGGGCAGTGGTCGGTGTGCAGCGCGACCGTGATGTCGTACTTCGCGGCCACGATGTGCGCGAACTCCGCCAGCGCGACGGCGCCCGTCACCATGTCCTTGTTGTACTGGCCGCCGAGGAACTCCGCACCACCGGTGGACATCTGGATGATGCCGTCGCTCTCGGCCTCCGCGAAGCCGCGCAGCGCGGCGTGCAGAGTCTGGGACGAGGTCACGTTGATGGCCGGGTAGGCGAACTTGCCTGCCTTCGCCCGGTCGAGCATCTCGGCGTAGACCTCGGGGGTTGCGATGGGCATCGGGCCGCTCCTTGTGATGTGCGGGTGTGAGGTGCTTTGTCCCTGACCTGGGGGCGACGTCATTGTCGCCCTCATCCTTCCAGATCCTTTTCCGTACGGTGAGGCCCAGGCCGGACCCGGGCCGGACCCGGGCCGGGCTCAGGCCAGACCGAGGTCCGGCAGGGTGTACGCGCTGACGTACCGGACCCCCGCGGCCTCGACGGCCCCGGCGGCGCCCCGGTCGACGATGACGGCGACGGCGACGACCTCGCCGCCCGCCTCACGCACCGCCTCGACAGCGGTCAGCGGGGACCCGCCGGTCGTGGACACGTCCTCCACGACCAGACAGCGGCGGCCCTTCACGTCGGTGCCCTCGATGCGCCGCTGCATGCCGTGGGCCTTGCCCTGCTTGCGTACGACGAACGCGTCCAGGCTCGTGCCCCGCGCGGCGGAGGCGTGCAGCATCGACGTCGCGACGGGGTCCGCGCCGAGGGTCAGGCCGCCCACGCAGTCGTAGTCGAGACCGGCGGCCGCGGCGGTGTCGAGCATGACCTGCCCGACCAGCGGGGCGGCCTGCCCGTCCAGCGTGATGCGGCGCAGATCGATGTACCAGTCCGCCTCGATGCCGGACGAGAGGGTCACTTTGCCGTGCACGACGGCCTTGTCCTTGATCTGCTGGAGCAGCTCAGCGCGTACGTCAGTCATGGCCCTGAGCTTACGGCCCGGCCCACGGGGGCTTCTCAGAGCCGGCGCCAGCTCCAGGTCGCCCGGATCTCCAGGGGGTCGATGGGGGTGACCAGGCGCGGGGCGGTGTTGAGCCCGTTCGGCGGGCCCGTCTGCGGTTCCACACAGACCGCCTCGGCCTGCTCGTCGTAGATGACGGCCCACTCGGCGGTGCTGGTCACCTTGAGTTCCAGCCGCCCCGGCCAGGTCAGCGTCGCCTCGACGCCGTCGGGCATCCCGAAGCAGTCGTCCCACGGGCCGGGCCGGGGGTCGATACGGCGCCCGGTCGGCAGATGGTCCGCGCCGCGCTCCTCCTGCCACGCGGCGGCGGCCGCGAAGTCGAGGCGTACGGCGTCCTCGTCGGCCGTACCGCCGTCGAGATGGCGCAGGAACCACGGGTGCCAGCCCGCCTGGGCGGGGAAGGAGTCGTCGTACGTCTCGACGCCCAGCGTCAGCGTCAGCGAGTCGTCGGTCAGCTCGAACAGCTGCGTGACGCGGCCGGTGTACGGCCAGGGGTCGGCCAGCTCGTACGTGAACGCCGCCTCGCTCCCGCCCTTGCGGGCCGTACGCCAGGAGGTGTCGCGGCCGGTGCCGTGGATGGCGTGCGGCGGGGAGTTCAGCGGCAGTTGGTGGGTGACGCCGCCGTTGCGGAACCGGCCCTCACCGGTGCGGCCGCACCAGGGCACCATCGGGAAGCAGCCGTAGCGGTCGCCCTGCCGCAGCAGTTCGGTACCGCCGACGCGCAGGCTCGCGACGCGGCAGCCGTTCGCCGGATGGATGGTCAACTCGGCGTCGCCGGCCGCCAGTCGGATCTCGCGCTTCTGGTCCGTGTCCGTACTCACGCCATGACCCTAACCGTCGTGGACCGGCACCGCCCCGCTCAACGCCTGCGCCGCAGCGCGCGCCCCACGACGACGGCGCCCGCGATGGCGAGCGCGGCGGCGGGCGCCACCCAACGCAACGCGGCACCGGCGCCCCCGGCGTCGGGCGCCTGCTCGGGCGCGTAACGCCCGCGGGGCGGCGCGTGATCGACCTCCTCGGCGCTCCGCCCGATCATGGTCCGCCGGGCATGGGCGGCCTCGGCGGGCGGATCGAGCGGTACGAGGAAGTCCCCGTCCCCGGAGGCGGTGAGCCCGAACCCGGCGGACGCGTCGAGAGCGGACGGCGGCACGGGAACGTCAAAGCCGGCGGGCTCGGTCAGCTCGGGGTCGTCGGGGTCGGGGACCTCGGGGGTGGGGTCTCCGCCGGTTTCGGCTTCGGGGGCGGTGTCCGTGTCCCGCGCGGCAGCGGCCTCCGGGGCGGTCACGCCCTCTTCCGGCCCGGCCACGCCGTCAGCAGGAGCCGCGTCACCGGCGGCCGCCGCATCCGACGCCTGCGCGGCAGCGGCGGCGTCCGGGGCAGCGGCGTCAGGCCCGTCCGGTTCATCGCCGGGGGCACTGTCGGCGCCAGGGCTCGCGCCTGCCGACGCCTCGTCGCCGGCGGGCGAGGCGTCCGGTGCGTCTTCCGGAAGCCGGTCGGCGCCGGAGGTGGGGGCGGGGCTGGGCGTGGCTTCCGCAGCCGGCACTTGTTGGTCCGACCCGGCGGCGGGGCCGGACGTGTCCGCGCCGGAGTCCGGCCCGTCGCCCGGAGCCCGATCGCCGCCCCGTGGCTCAGCGGCAGCGGCTCCGTCCGAGGTCGGTACGGTCCGGTCCGACCCGGCAGCGGGACTCCCCGCCGGTCGATCAGCAGGCGTCGCCGCGTCAGCGGCACGCGTCCCGCCCGCGGACGCCGTGTCCGAAGCGGGTACGTCCCCGTCCCGCCCGGCGCCCGCGGCCACGACGCCGGAGGCGTCCGGCCCTTCGGCGGCAGCCGTCGCGTCCGACGGCTGCCCGGCCCCGACCCCCGTGCCGTCCGGCCCGTCGCCCCGAGCCCGGTCGGCGCCAAGGCTCTCCGCCGTACCCTCCGCACCGCCGGGCGCGGCACCCGGCTTCGCCAGCGCCGCGACGAAGCGGTCCAGCAGTCTGCGGGCCGTCGCCTCCGCCGTGGACGCGGCGATGTCCGACAGGCGGCCGTCCGACGTCGGCGTCCACGTCGACGTGAACGTGACCGTCGTGCCCTCACCCGTCTCCGTCAGTCTGACGCGGACGGAGACCTTGGCGGAGCCCGTACCGCGTACCTCCGCGCCCTCGCCCTTGGCCGTGAAGCCGCCCGCCCGCTCCGTGAGCGTCAGCGCGCCGCGGTACGTGATCGTGTGGCCGCCCACGCGGACCTTCAGCCGGCCCGAGAGCGGGCGCGCCGACGCGTCCGCGTCCTGTTGGAGTCCGGGGACGCAGCGCGCGACGCGGGCGTGGTCCCGCAACGCCTCGCGGAGGGTCTCAGCCGGAACCGGAATGAACACCTCATGCTCCATGGGATCCGAGCCTACTCAGCCCCGCCGCCTCAGGCGCCTCTCCGCGCACAACCGGACCCGTACGCGCCCGCACCGCCCGTCAGCCCGCGTACCGCGGATGCACCAGCGTGGACGGCGGCAGATCGCGCAACCGCGTGCGCTCCGCCCCGAGGACGCCCTCTTCGAGCACCGGCGCCGCCAGCGAGCGCAGCGGGGGCGCGTCCGGGGAGAGCCCCACCCTCGGCGCCCGGCCGACGGCGGCCAGGACGAACCCCCAGTCCTCCTCGTCCGCGCCCTTCCCGTCACGCACCCGGTCCGGCCCCGCCCCGAACCCGGCCGCCCGGCCCGTCGCGCTGTACGGACTCGTACCGAAGCCGGCCGCCCGCAGCGTCGCGTCCACCGTCCAGTATGTACGCGGCCGGGACGCCGGCGGACCGGCGTGCACCGCCAGCCGCCCGCCCTCGGCGAGCACCCGGGAGGCCAGCCCGTAGAACTCCTCCGAGTAGAGCTTCGTGCTCGGGGTGATCCCGGGATTCGGCAGGTCGGAGATGACCACGTCGTACGCCCCCGCCCCGGCCGCCCCGCGCAGCCACGCGAACGCGTCCGCGTACTCCACCCGGAATCGCGGGTCGTCGTACACATGCCCGTTCAGCCCCGCCAGCGCCGGATCCGTGCGGGCCAGGCGCGCGACGCCGGGGTCCATCTCCACGAGCGTGACCGAACGGACGTCCGCGTAGCGCAGGACCTCGCGCGCCGCGAGCCCGTCGCCGCCGCCCAGGATCAGCACGCGCGCGTGCTCGCCCCTCATCGCCGGGTGCACCAGCGCTTCGTGGTACCGGAACTCGTCGCGCTCGCTGACCCGCAGCCGCCCGTCCAGATACAGGTCCAGCGGCCCGTCACGCCCGCCCGTGAGGACCACCTCCTGGACGTCCGTCTGGACGGCGACCCGCACCCCGTCCCCGTACACCGCACGCCTCGCGGCCCGCTCGAAGTCGTCCACCATGACGGCGGCGGTGCCCAGCACGGCCAGCACCAGCACGTTCACCAGGAGCAGCAGCCCTCGCTCACGGCCCGTCAGGTCGCGGCCGAAGACCCAGAGCACGAGCGCGCCGCCCGCCACCACATTGACCGCGCCGGTCAGCAGCGCGCCCGTGAGCTGTCCGAACCACGGCAGCAGCAGGAACGGGAACGCGAGCCCGCCGACCAGCGCGCCCACATAATCCGCGGCGAAGAGATCGGCGACGGTCCCGCCCGCGTCCTGGCGCGACACCCGCTGGATGAGCGTCATCAGCAGGGGGATCTCCGCGCCGATGAGGATCCCGATGGCGAGCGAGAAGCCGATCAGCGCGTACCGCGACTCGCCCATCCAGGCGAACGTCGCGTACAGCACCAGCGCCGAGAGGCCCCCGAGCAGCGCGAGCGCCGCCTCCACCAGGCCGAATCCGACGGCCGCCCGGCAGCGCAGCCGCTTCGCGAGCAGCGAGCCGAGGCCCATCGCGAAGACCATCAGGGACAGGACCACCGACGCCTGCGTGACTGAGTCCCCGATGAGATACGACGCGAGGGCGACCAGCTCCAGCTCGTACACCAGTCCGCACGCGGCGCACACGAAGACCACGGCGAGGATCAGGAAGCGACCCGCGCTCGGTCGGACGGGCAGTCGCGCCGCGCTGTCCGGCGGCGCGACCACAGACTGGTCGATCATTCCAGTAACGCTACGTCACGACTTCCGTGCGGCTTGTCACCCACAAGGGTGGTAACCGGCGTACGCACCCGTTCTGTTGACGTTTTCGCGCCACGCCCCCGCCCATCGCCTCTCGCCCCGCTTCTCGCCCCGACCCCGGGCCCGGCTACAGCGCGGCCGGCACCCGCACCCCCACCCGCGTCCGGGTCACCACCAGCGCCCCCTCCTGGGGATACGCGTGCCAGGTCCGCCAGGACACCTGCCCCTCGTGCCGCTGGACGAGCATCGCCGTGAAGGCGTGCGGTTCACCCGGAAAGGTGCCCGCGAGCCCGTTCGGATGGTCGGCCACCAGCGCGAGCAGTTCCTGCGCGCGCCCCGCGAACGAGCCCTGCGACAACGTCTCGACGCGCGCGGCGAATTCGTACTCCCACTCCCCCACGCGCTCGGCGACCCCGAGCGGCAGCGGCGTACTGCTGCCGGGAATGCAGGCCACCGTCTCGGAGCAACTGCCCTGCGCCTCCTCAAGAAGCACCTGGTGGGAGGCGCCGAGAAGCCTCATCTGGACCTTGGCGCCGGTGAGTTCGAGATCGAGGACGGCGAGGGCGGGCAGCGGCTCGCGCCCCAACGCCCAGGCCAGATCGGCGGCGCGGGTGTCGGTGTAGGCGGTATTGAGGGTTCTGAGCATGGGTCGGCTCCGCAAACACGCTTGGCAAAGTGGACCGGGTGGCGCCCCGGAGGATGAACGAAAGGAACTGAGAGCTGTGAACTGAGATCTGTGAACTGAAAGCTGGGAAGGGGGAATTGAGGGCTGAGAGCTGAGGATCGACGGCAGTAGGAGATCGTCTGCTCGGCTCCGCGCAGAAGGTCCGAGGTTCGAGGCCCAAGGTCCGGGGGCTGGAAAATCTCAACAGCGAGAGAATCACGAAGTAAGGGGCGCTCACAGCGTTTTTACCCAACTTGACGGGGTTTCCATCCCCTCGGGGGCACCCCAGTTCACCTGTTCAATGAAAAACCGCTCATCGGTTCACCACCGGCTCGTCACCGACCGAGCACCGGCTCAGCACCGGCTCACCCCCGGCGCCAACACGAAGGTGCCCGGCGGAAGTTCACTCCCGCCGGGCACCTTCGATCAACCACGGACCAGCTGCCCCGTGTCAGCTGCCTCCGCCGCCGCACCCTCCGCCGCCCCCGCCGCAGGAGGACGAACCGCCACCGCAGGACGACGATCCGCCACCGCAGGAGGACGAACCGCCTCCGTCCCCACTCGCGAACCAGCTCCCGCCGCCACCCCCGCCGTCGCCCCCGCCGGACCGGCGGCTGCTGTAGACGCGGACACCCCGGCTCCGCGCCGCCCCCAGGTGCCTCGCATAGGCCCTCATGGCGAACAGGAACCCGACAACCACCAGTGCGAGAAGCCCGAAGGCCAGTCCCACAACGCCCATCGTCCCCACCGTCTTTCTGTTCCCCCGAAGCGAGGCCCCCGCGCCGTCGCGGGACCGGCTTCGCCAGTGATCGGCTTTCGTGCCGTCTTCTTGTGTGACTGGTCAATGCCCGCCGCCCCGCACACCCAAAGCGAACTTGAGCAACTCCAGAGCTTCGGCGCAGGATGGCCGCCATGACCGCCACGAATCCCCCGACACCCGCCGCGAGCGACGACCCGGCGCGCCGCCGCCCCCTGCTCAACCGACGCCTCGCGGAGTTCGGGACGACGATCTTCGCCGAGATGTCGGCGCTGGCCGTCCGGACCGGCGCGATCAACCTGGGCCAGGGCTTTCCCGACACCGACGGCCCCGAGGAGATCAGGGAGGCGGCGGTACGGGCGCTGCGCGACGGCCGCGGCAATCAGTACCCGCCCGGCCCCGGCGTCCCCGAGCTGCGCACCGCGATCGCCGACCACCAGCTGAGGCGGTACGGCCTGACGTACGACCCCGACACCGAGGTCCTGGTCACGGCGGGCGCCACCGAGGCCGTCGCCGCCTCGCTGCTCGCCCTCGTCGAGCCCGGCGACGAGGTCATCGCCCTGGAGCCGTACTACGACTCGTACGCCGCCTCCATCGCCCTGGCGGGCGGCACCCGCGTCCCCGTCACGCTGCGTCCCCGCGACGGCGCGTACCACCTGGACCTGGACGAGCTGCGCGACGCCGTCACCCCGCGCACCCGGCTGATCCTCCTCAACACCCCGCACAACCCCACCGGCACGGTCCTCACCCGCGCCGAACTGGCGGCCGTGGCCGCGCTCGCCGTCGAGCGGGATCTGCTGGTCGTCACCGACGAGGTGTACGAACACCTGGTCTTCGACGGCGAGCATCTGCCCCTCGCGTCCTTCCCGGGGATGCGCGAGCGCACGGTCACCATCTCCTCGGCGGGCAAGACGTTCTCGTTCACCGGCTGGAAGGTCGGCTGGGTGACGGCCACGCCGGAGCTGGTGACGACGGTCAGGGCGGCGAAGCAGTTCCTGACGTACGTCTCGGCGGGCCCCTTCCAGTACGCCGTCGCCGAGGCGCTGCGGCTGCCGGACAGCTACTTCGACGAGCTGCGCGACGATCTGCGGACCAAGCGCGACCTGCTGTCGGCGGGGCTCACCGCCGCCGGCTTCGAGGTCTACCGGCCGGCGGGCACGTACTTCGTCACCACCGACATCCGGCCGCTCGGCGAGACCGACGGCTTCGCCTTCTGCCGCGCGCTGCCGGAGCGGTGCGGGGTGGTGGCCGTACCGAACGCGGTGTTCTACGACCACCGGGAGCAGGGCGCGCCCTTCGTACGCTTCGCGTTCTGCAAGCGCACGGAGGTCCTGGCGGACGCGGCGGCCCGGCTGAAGACGCTGGCGGGGTGATCTCCGGGGCCGGCCGTCACGGCCCCGCGTGGACCTGGCAGGCCCAGAGGCTGGGCGTACGGGGGTAGTCGGCGCGCACCTCGCGCACCGCGCGGTGCAGGGCGCGCGCCGTGTCCTCGACGGCGAGCCCGGCCCCGGCGGCCGCGCCGTCCAGCTGCTCGTACACCCGGCGGGCGATCCGGGCGCCGACCGTGTCGTCCACCTGCCAGAGCGAGCCGACGACATGCGGGAAGCCCGCCATCTGGAAGGCGCTCGCGATGTGCACGGACTCGTCGGCGAGTTCGGCGCCGATACGCATGGTGTCGCACGCCGACAGATAGGCCAGGCGCGCGCCGGGCAGGCGCAGCCGGGCGAGATCACGGATCGTCGGCGACGCGTCGGGCGGGCCGTGCAGCACCATCCGCCCGGCCGACGGGCGCAGCGGATCGCTGACGGCGTGGCAGGCGAAGTGCGCGTGCGCGTGGTCGCGCAGCCGGGCCTCGACCGCCGCGCGGGTCGCCTCGCCGTCGGCGAGGACGGTGGCGTACGGCAGCCGTGCCGCCAGCCACTCGGCCTCCTCGCGCGCGCCGTGCAGCGCGGGCTGTCCGGCCGCCTCCGGGACCGCGACGATCAGCATGGAGTCGTCGCCGGCGGGGTGCGCGTGGGCGCGTGAGGGGATGCGGGCCGGGACCCGGGTGCGGGCGTGGTGGAGCGTACGGAGCGTGGGGGCGTACGAGGAGATCACCCGGTCGAGGGCGCCGGGCCCGGTGCCGTCCGGGGCGGCGGCGTGCAGGGGCAGCGTGCCGAGCAGCCCGCCCGGCGACCACCAGACGCGCGGCAGCTCCTCCCCCTCCCGGGGGACGCCGAGGCCCAGCCGGTCGAGGACGGGGCCGGTGACGGCCGACCAGAGCCAGTCCAGCGTGGACCGCACCTCGCCCTGGGCCCGCAGCGCCTCCTCGTGGCCGCTCCCGGGCGCGTTCAGCCGGGCGAGCGCGTCGTGGAAGCGCTCGGTGCGCGCGGTGACCGCCGGTGCGGTGAGCAGGGGCAGCGGTACGGCCTCGACGGACCGCCCGGTCACGACGAGCGCGCCGCCGGCCGGGGCGTCGGCGCCGTCGCCGCTGTCGGCGCGTGGCACATGCACCAGGACGACGGGGCCGTGCGCGGCCGTCGCGTACAACTCGGCCTCGTCCCAGTCGCGTACGGAGCGGAAGAGGCGCAACTCGGGGTGCTCGGCGCGGATCCGCGCGGTCAGCTCGTCCCACTGGGCGGTCAGCCGCTGCCGCCGGTCGCTGGCGGGGTCCGCGCTCTCCTCCGCAGGCTCACGCTCCGGCTCCGGCTCCGGCTCCAACGCGCCCGTGGACTCGTCGAGTCCGTCCCGCAGCCGGACCAGCCGCGCCGCCAACTCCGGTGCCCTACGGCCCAGTTCCGTCAGGTCACTGTTGGCGTCGAACGCCTGCGCCAGCAGCACCCCGCGCGCCTGCTCCAACAGCCGTACCGCGAGCCCGGGTTCGCCGCACCGGACGGCGCAGGCGGCGGCCTCCGCGCCCAGCCCCGTCGTCTCCGCGAGCCGGAACTCCTGGTCGTCGCGCAGGAGATGGCGCGGCGAGAGAAGCGGCATCAGGTCGACGGCGACGACGTACCCCTTCAGCGCGAGATCCGGCCGCCCGAGATCCAGCCCGGCACGGGCCCACCGCCAGGCGGCCTCAAGCCGTTCGGACGGCGGGCACTGCGGTTCGAGCGCCGCCTCGCGGAAAGCCCCGGCGGCCTCCTTGAGATCGTCCCGCGCGTGCGTACGCCCGTACCGCTCCGCCAGGGCCGTACCGAGCGCGGACAGCCGCGTCGTGACGTTCGGATGATCCGGCGGGGTCACATCGGCCGCCTCGCGCAGCAGTCGGACCACCTCATCGCGCGCGTTCGACGACACGGCGGCCCGCAGCGAGGACCCGTGGGCGGCGGCGGCCAGCATCAGGGCGTTGGCCCGCCGTGGAGATCCCTCGGGCAGCGCGGCGAGCACCGCGTCCGCGAGCGTCCGCGCCTCCCGCAGATCGCGGCGGCCGTGCGTGGTCTCGAAGCGCCGCAGCAGGGTGATCGCGAGCGCCAACTGCCGCTGCGGCAGCAGCGGATCGGCCGTACCGGTCAGCTCCAGCGCCGCCCTGATGTGCTCCACCGCCTGGTCGGCGGCGACCGGGTCCATCGTCCGGTCGGCGGTCCGCATCAGAGCGGCGCCCGTCGCGGACAGGATCGCGGCGCGCTTCACGGGAGAGGTGCCGGGCAGCGCCGCCGCGCGCCGGCGGCAGTCCAGCGACTCGGCGAGGTCCGCCGAGTCCTGGAGCCGGTTGTGACGGAGCATCAGCGCGCCGCTGAGGTTGATCAGCCGGCCGCCGAGTTGATGGTGTCCGGCGGAGGTCTCCCGTACGGACTCACGCAGCGCGTCGACCGCCTCGGTCAGCTCGCCGAGTTCGGCGAAGTGCTGATGGCTGGAGACCAGCACACTGCCGAGGTTGTTGAGTACGGCCGGCCGCGCCGCGTGACCGGCGGGGAGCATCGCGAGTGCCTCCCGCAACCGCGCCGCCGCTGTACGGAGATCGTCCGGATCACCGAGGCCCCGCTCGTACCGCCCCCGCAGCTCCAGCGCGGAGTTGACCATCCTCTGGAGCGCGCGGCCCGTCGTCTCGTGGGCGTCCGGCCGCGCCTCGCCGCCGAGCAGGCGCCGTGCCTCCTCCAGGTCGGCCAGGTCTCCGAGACGCGCGTGCCGCGCGCGCAGGGCGTGTCCCAGCTGCTCGTCCGCCCGCGACCGCTCGCGCGGTTCGGCCCACACCTCCCGGCGCGACCGGTGCAGCACGGCGACCGCCTCCTCCACGTCCGGCAGCGCGCCGGTCACCTCGTACCGCTTGAGGAGCGCGCCGCCGAGATTCGCCAGACCCGAGCCCGGCCCGTTCGGGTCGCCGGGCGCGGCTCGCCGGTACAGGTCGACCACCTCGTCGAACTCCTCGACCGCACCGCCCGACCGGTCGAGCCGCAGGGCCGACGCGCGCGCCAGAAGGCTCCAGTAGCGCGGGAGATCGGGGTCACGGTCGTCCGCCCGGGCGGCCTGGGCCACGACGTCGCGGGCGATCCCGATCGCCTCGTCCAGGTCCTCCGGATCGGACGTCCGCTCGTAGCGCGTGACCAGCGACAGCCCGTGATTGCTCAGCCGTGGCACTCGGTTGGGGTCGCCGGGCGGGGTGAGCCGCACGGCGCGGCGCTGGAGCCGTAACACCTCGTCGGCCAGACTCAGCGACTCCCGCAGCAGTTCGTCGTCGCCCCGGGCGCGGGCCGCCGCGCCCATCGCCTCGGACAGCCAGCCGACCCGGATGGCGAGTTCGGGGTCGTCGTCCTCGGTGGCGAGCACGGCGAGCCGTCCCGCGCCGATCGCCTGCGCCCGCACGATGTCGGGCGTGCTGCCCGGCAGGTCGAACGCCTTCGCCATGTCCGCCGGCGCTCCCGGCAGTTGACGACCCTGCCCGACCGCCGTGGCGGCCATGCACACCAGGCTCCACTCCTCCGGCCCGTCGGCGCCCGCCGGATCCGGCCAGGACTCCGGCGGCTGCGCGGCCCAGAGCGCCGCCAACTCCGGTGGTACGGCGTCCCGGTCGCGCACCCAGACCGGAAGGAGCAGCATCCCCGCGCAACTGCCCTCCTCCGCGCCGTGCCCCTCGCCGAGGGAGATACAGCGGTACCAGAACAGCCAACCGGCCACGTACCGGGCCTCCATGTCGGTGCGCGGGTCGCAGCCGCGCAGCAACGCCCCCAGTTCGGCGTCGGCCTCGGCGCCGAACAGCAGTGCCCCGTCGCCCTGTTGGTCGACCCGCGCCAGCCGCTCGACCACCGCGGTCAGCAGGTGCTCCCGACTCGTCGCACTCACCCGTACGTCCTCCCCCTGCTCGCCCCGCCACTCATCCGTCCCAGTGACTCATTGTGGTCAAGTGCGAGCCAAGAGTGCCTGTCCGAGGCACACTTGACGCCATGACCGCATCAGACGGCGCGCCCGGGGAGCGCCGACGCGCCGATTCCATCGCGGCTCTGTGCCTGCTGCTCAACACCCCGGACGGACTGCGGAGCAGCGACGCGCAGGTCGCGGAGACGGTCGAGCGGGCGAGACGGCTGCTGACGGCGGACGCCGTCGACCCGGCCCGGCTGGACGCCGCCTTCGAGGCGGTGGACGAGGCGCTGCGCCGGGCGGGCGACTCGCGGGGGCTCGGCACCCGGCGGGGCGAGTTCCTCGGTCCGCCCGGCGCCGCCCTGCCCGGCGTCCGCCCGATGATCAAGGTCGCGCTCTGTCCCGGTACGGTGCCGTGCACGCGCCGCGAACCCGCCAAGGACCTGCGGCCGGCGCCCGCGTGCGCGGTCAACGGCGTACGGATGCGCAAGGAGCGCCTGCGCGGGGACTCGACGATATGAGCCCGGTGCTCTCGACGTACTCGCGCCGGTGAACCCGCTCCTGGTCACGCTCGGCACGAAACTCACCGAGCGGTGGCTCAACCTCCTCGTACTGCCCGGCGCGCTCTTCCTGGGCGTCCTCGCCGCCGGCACGACCCTCGGGCACACCCACTGGCACGACATCCACCGGCTGAGCCAGGCCCTCGACGACCTGACCGCCCGGCCGGTCATGGACCGCACCGGCACGGCGGCGGTCGCGGTGGCCGCCGTCCTGCTGCTGTCGGCCGCGCTGTCGCTGGCCGCGCAGTTCCTCGGGGCCGCCGTCGAGAGCTTCTGGCTGCGCGAGAGCCGCTTCCCCCTCGAACGCCGCCTCCAGCACCGCCGTCACACGGCCTGGCAGCGCCTCGACCACGAACGGACCGACGCGATCCGCGACCCGGCCACCCCGGCCGCCGAGATCGAACGCCTCACCCGGGCCCGCGACCGTATCGCCCTCGTCCCGCCGAGCCGCCCCACCTGGTACGGCGACCGCCTCGCGGCGGCGGCGTGGCGGGTCCACGCGGCGTACGGCATCGACCTCGCCGCCGTCTGGCCACGCCTGTGGCTGATCCTCACCGAACCGGCCCAGCGCCAGATCGAATCGGCCCGCACCTCCTTCGCGGCGGCGGCCCGGCTCGGCGCGTGGTCCCTGGGCTACCTCGCCGTCGCCGTCTGGTGGTGGCCCGCCCTCCTGATCGCGGCGGGCTGCGCGACGGTGGCCCGGTCCCGCGCCCGCGAATCGGTGGAGGCGCTGGCGTCACTGGTGGAGTCGGCGGTGGACGTACACGGCCGGGACCTGGCGGTGCTGGTGGGCCTCCAAGGCCCGGAGAGCCCGGGGCTGCTGTCACCGGAGAGCGGGGACCGGCTGTCGGAGATCTTCCGCAAGGCGGACTAGGGCGGGTCCGCGAAGTAGCGCCGTCCGCCCGTAGGGCGGGCCCTGCGCCCGCCGCGGAGCGGCTGATGTCTCGTCGGTGCGGTGCGTCGCAAGGCGGAGGATCGGCG
>NZ_JBHUZM010000050.1:0-47469 GCF_042667665.1 Streptomyces sp. NPDC057307
GGCCGCATGTGCGGCCGTCCGGCGATCAAGGACGGAGCGGCCACCGGGGGCGCCGAGCAGGGCCGCGGAGCGCCGACGGAGGGCTGGGGAAAGTCGGGCAGGGCCGCGCGGGCCCGAAGGGTGGCCTTGGTGGACCAACCCGCCCCACGGGTCCCCGGGCCCGCTGCGTACCGTAGAGGGGTGTACCGGTTCCTGCTGACGCCCCGGTGGTGGGGCATCAATGTCTTCGTGCTGCTGGCCATCCCCTTCTGCATCTTCATGGGGACCTGGCAGCTCGGCCGTTTCGAGGACCGCGTCGACTCGCATCGGAGCGCCGAGTCCGCGCCCGATCCGGGCAAGCGCGCCGCCGCGCCGCTCGCGGAGCTGCTGCCCGTCGACCAGGCGACCTCGGGTCGGCACGCCACGGCGAGTGGTACGTACGCGGATCAACTCGTCGTACCGAACCGGGAGTTGGACGACAAGTCCGGCTCGTACATACTGGCGCTCCTGCGGACCGACAGCGGCCGGGCGCTGCCCGTCGTACGCGGCTGGCTGCCGGCCGGTGAGGCCGTACCCCCCGCCCCGAAGGGCGAGGTCACCGTGACCGGCGCGCTTCAGGCGCCGGAGAACTCGGGCACCGACGGCGCCGACTCCCGCGGCGGCCTGCCGAGCGGACAGGTCGGCATCATCAGCGGGGCGTCGCTGGTCAATCTCGTGCCCTACGAGGTGTACGACGCCTGGGTCACGCTCACCGAGCCCGAGGCCGGGCTGACGCCCGTACCGGCGCGGGCGCCGCAGGGCAGTGGGCTGGATCTGAAGGCGTTCCAGAACCTCGGTTACACGGGTGAGTGGTTCGTCTTCGTCGCGTTCGTGCTCTTCATGTGGTTCCGGCTGTTCCGGCGCGAGACGGAGGCGGTCAGGGACCGCGCGCTGGGCCTGGAGACGGCCGCGTAAGGAATCGTGGTGCGGTGTACCAGGCGCACCGCAAGCACCGCACGCGCCGGACGCACCGCACGCGCCGGGCGCACCGCAAGCACCGCACGCGCCGGACGCACCGCACGCGCCGGGCGCACCGGGCACAGCACCTGCCCTACCAACCGCACCACGTCGTTACGACGCTTCCAGCACACCCGTCCGGTAGATCGTCCCCGCGCACGCGTTCTCGATCGTCGTCGTCGCCGCCGGTTCCGAGCCGGACTCCGGGGTGTGTACGACGTCGATGCTGCCGTCCTCGGGTCCCTCATCGCTGCCGAGCTGCGGGGACGGCTGCTCGATCGGCGTCGATCCGGTGCCGTTCGTCGCGCCGCCGGAGTCGCCTTCCGTGGGCGAGGGGTTCGGTGACGGCTCGCCGGTCGGACAGGTGTCGGTCGGCACCCAGGCGAACATCACCTCGTACGCCCCCGAGGGCGGCAGCACCAGGCTGGCCGACTCCATCGACGGGTCGGGCAGCCCGCTCGCGGGGTCGCCCGGGGTGTGGTCCACCACTTCGATCTTGCTCGGGTCGGCGGCGCCCGTCGCCAGGAAGCCGACGGAGCCGTGGCCGCTGACCGAGCAGTCGGTGCCGGAGGCGTTGGAGATACGGAAGCGCCCGTACACCGTGCCGTCGGCCTGCGGTTCGCCCGCGTCCGCCGTCACGTCGAGCTGACTCGCGTCGCACGTGGCGGTGGAGTTGGTGAAGCTGCTCTCCGGATCGCCCCCGCCGCCACCGGACGTACCGCCCGTGTTCCCGCCGTCGCTCGTCTCGGGCTTGTCCTTGTCGCCCGAGCCGTCCTTCCCGCTGTCCGTCTTGTCCGACGGGTCGGTGCCGTCCTTCTCACTGTCCTTCGGGCCGCCGTCGGAGCCGGTGCCGCCCTGGACCTGCTCCCCGTGGCCCACGTTGAAAGACTTGTCGTCCGAGGAACTGCCGGTGTTCGCGACATGTACGAAGGCGGGCACCGCCGTACTGATCAGGAGCGCGGCCGCAGCGACACCCACGAACGCCTGGCGCTTGCGCGCGCGCCTCGCGGGCACCGCCCTGCGCAGATGGTCGAGGGCTCCGGCGGAGGGCTCGATCTCCTGGACCGCCCCGTGCAGGAGCCGGCGCAGCGCCAGCTCGTCGTCGATCCCGCCGCCGTCACCACCGCTACCGCCGGCGTTACTGCCGCCACCGGCACTACCGGCGCCACCGACACCCGCACCGGCGAAGAGCGCGCCGAGGGGCTGGGGCTGAGTCACATCTGCTGGGGGGTGGGGGTCACTGTCGGCGGCGTCTTCCGCGCCCCGCGTGCCGTCGGCCACACTGTGGAGGTCTCCGCCCGGTTCTTCTTCCGGCCCGTTGTTCACAGTTCCATTTCCAGTCGACTTGGCTGTCGGACCGTCCGGCCCCTCCGGCCTTTCGTGGTCCTGATCGTGCTCGTGCCCGCTCATGCCGTGGCCTCCATGGCGATACGCAGCGCCGCGATGCCCCGCGAGCCGTACGCCTTCACCGAGCCCAGGGATATGCCGAGCGTCTCGGAGACCTGTGCCTCCGTCATGTCGGCGAAGTAGCGCAGCACCAGGACCTCGCGCTGGCGGCGTTGCAGCCCGCGCATCGCCTTGATCAGCGCGTCGCGCTCCAGCAGGTCGTACGCGCCTTCCTCGGCACTCGCCATGTCGGGCATCGGCTTCGACAGCAGCTTGAGCCCGAGGATGCGGCGGCGCAGCGCGGAACGCGACAGGTTGACGACGGTCTGGCGCAGATACGCCAGGGTCTTCTCCGGCTCGCGTACCCGATTGCGCGCCGAGTGCACGCGGATGAACGCTTCCTGTACGACGTCCTCGCAGGAGGCCGTGTCGTCCAGGAGCAGTGCCGCGAGACCGAGCAGTGAGCGGTAGTGCTGTCGGTAGGTCTCGGTCAGATGGTCGACGGTGGTACCTGTTGCCATCGCGTCGTCAGCGCCCTCGCGCCGGTCCGATATACCGGCCGGGCGCGCCGCTGGCATGGGAGCGATCACCGGCATACCACCGGACCTGCGGGGTCGACGGGCCGGCCGCACCGAAGTGCCGCGAACCGGGACGACCGCTGTGAAATCGAGAACCTCTGCCACGCCTGTTGGACACGCTTCCCCCGCCCAGGGTTGTACGCGTTCGCCGCCGCATTTGACGATGCACCAATTGCCCTCATGCGTAACCGATCTCCCCCACATGCCCCATTTGCCCACGGCACCACACAGGGGCGACCGCATAGACGCTTCCGGCCAACCAGCGGTTGCAGAAAGTCGAAAGAGCATCGTCCGCCACCGGAACACCCCAGTTCAAGTGGTACAGACCAGCGATTTGCTCACAGGGCGTTCACAGATTCTACAAACCGTTCGGTGGCCGCCCCGGGCGGCACCCACTCCCCGGACCTCGCCCGGAACCCGCCCGGACCTCACCCCGGACAACTCCCCGAGCCTCGCCCCGCACCAACCCCCGGACCGCCCCGGCCTCTCCCCCAACCCCGCCTACCCCCGGGTGAATTCCCCCGCCACGGCCTCCGCGATCTGCGCGCAGTTGAGCGCCGCGCCCTTACGGAGGTTGTCCCCGCACACGAACAGCTCCAGCGCCCGCTCGTCGTCCAGCGACCGCCGCACCCGTCCCACCCACGTCGGGTCGGTCCCCACCACGTCCGCCGGCGTCGGGAAGTCCCCCGCCGCCGGATTGTCGAACAGCACCACACCCGGCGACGTCGCCAGGATCTCGTGCGCCCGGTCCACCGTCACCGGCCCCTCGAAGCGCGCGTGGACGGCGAGCGAGTGCGCGGTGATCACGGGCACGTGCACGCACGTCACGGCGACCTTCAGATCGGGCAGGTCGAGGATCTTCCGGGTCTCCTCGCGGATCGCCATCTCCTCCGACGACCAGCCGTCCTCCATGAGCGACCCGGCCCACGGCACGACGTTGAGCGCCAGCGGTCCGCCGAAGGGCCCGGTGATGTCGCCCACCGCGCGCCGTACGTCCCCGGGGTTCGTCCCCAGCTCCGTACCGGCCACCATCGACAGCTGTCTGCGCAGCGCCGAGATGCCGTCCTGTCCGGCGGCGCTGACCGCCTGGTAGGAGGAGACGACCAGCTCGCGCACCCCGAACTCCGCGTGCAGCGAGCCGACCGCGACGATCATCGAGAGCGTGGCGCAGCCCGGACTCGCGATGATCCCGCGCGGACGGAGACGCCCGGCATGCGGATTCAGTTCGGGCACCACGAGCGGTACGTCCGGATCCATCCGGAACGCGGCGGAGGCGTCGACCACGACCGCGCCCTGGGACACCGCGATGGGTGCCCACTGGGCGGACACCGCGTCCGGTACGAGGAACAGCGCGACGTCCACGCCGGCGAGCGCGGCCTCGCTGAGCGCCACGACCTCGGTCTCCTCGCCCCGTACGGCCAGCTTGCGGCCGGCCGCGCGGGGTGAGGCGAGAAGGCGGATCTCACCCCAGATGTCGGCGTGCTGCGACAGAATCTGGAGCATGACGGCGCCGACGCCCCCGGTCGCGCCTACGACCGCGAGCGTCGGCCGGCCGTTCATCGGCCCGCGCTTCCGCGACTTCTGATCATCGTCCGGTGCCTCCGTAGACGACCGCCTCGTCGGATTCGGTGTCGAGGCCGAAGGCGGTGTGCACGGCGCGTACGGCCTCGTTCACGTCGTCGGCGCGGGTGACGACCGAGATCCGGATCTCGGAGGTCGAGATCAGCTCGATGTTCACGTTCGCCTCGGACAACGCCTCGAAGAAACCGGCCGTGACGCCCGGGTTCGTCTTCATACCGGCGCCGACGAGCGAGATCTTCCCGATCTGGTCGTCGTAGCGCAGCGAGTCGAAGCCGATCGTGCCCTTCGCCTTCTCCAGGGCGTCGATGGCCTTGCGGCCCTCGGTCTTGGGGAGGGTGAAGGAGATGTCGGTCAGCCCGGTGGACGCGGCGGACACGTTCTGCACCACCATGTCGATGTTGATCTCCGCGTTCGCGATGGCGCGGAAGATCCCGGCGGCCTCGCCCGGCTTGTCGGGAACGCCGACGACGGTGATCTTGGCCTCGGAGACGTCGTGGGCGACTCCGGAGATGATGGCGTGCTCCACCTGCTGGTCCCCTTGCGGCTCGTTGCTGACCCAGGTGCCGCGCAGTCCGGAGAAGGACGAGCGGACATGGATCGGGATGTTGTATCGGCGTGCGTACTCGACGCAGCGGTGCAGCAGCACCTTGGAGCCGGACGCGGCCAGCTCCAGCATGTCCTCGATGGAGATCCAGTCGATCTTCCGGGCCTTCGGGACGACGCGGGGGTCGGCGGTGAAGACACCGTCGACGTCCGTGTAGATCTCACAGACCTCGGCGTCCAGCGCGGCGGCGAGGGCGACGGCGGTGGTGTCGGAGCCGCCCCTGCCGAGCGTGGTGATGTCCTTCTTGTCCTGCGAGACACCCTGGAATCCGGCGACGATGGCGATGTTGCCCTCGTCCAGCGCCGTACGGATGCGGCCGGGCGTGACATCGATGATGCGCGCCTTGTTGTGGACCGAGTCGGTGATGACACCGGCCTGGCTGCCGGTGAACGACTGGGCCTCGTGGCCCAGGCTTTTGATCGCCATGGCCAGCAGCGCCATGGAGATGCGCTCTCCCGAGGTCAACAGCATGTCCAGTTCCCGACCCGCGGGGATCGGGGACACCTGCTCGGCGAGATCGGTCAGCTCGTCCGTCGTGTCGCCCATCGCGGATACCACGACGACCACTTGGTGGCCGTTCTTCTTGGCATCGACGATTCGCTTGGCAACGCGCTTGATGCCTTCGGCATCGGCAACGGAGGAGCCTCCGTACTTCTGCACGACAAGGCCCACGTGCGCTCCTCGATCAGTCATGCCGCAGTCGTTCATCACTGCGGTCGGCTCAGTCTAACGAGCAGCCGCATTCCGCTTGAGGTATATCGCATCGTGAGATGTCCCGCTCACGCCTTGATCACCAGCGAAGGTCGTCCCAGGTCGTCCGAGGTAGTCCAAGGCCGTCCCGGGTCACCCAGGAAGCGGGGCGGCTGCCCGGTGGACATCCATGCCCGGTCTGACGCGGACCACGCGGAACGTGGGCCGGGTCACACGCGTGGACCGGGCCGGTCACCCGCGCCGACCACAACGATCCGGCAGATCAGACGGATCGGTGCCGACCACGCCGATCGGGCGGATCGAGCCGACCGCGCCTCATCATCGGCCCAGACCCGGGATCCTCCAGAGCGACCCGCCGCCGCCCCCGAGGTCGGTGGCGTAGGCGTCGCCCCGCTCGTCCATCGTGAAGCCGACGGAGTTCAGGCCCCGGATGTCGGCGAAGTGGACCTTGCGGCCGGTGGCCGGGTCCAGCCGGGTGACCTGGTCCGCCACGGCGAAGTACACCTGACCGTCGGGGCCGACGGAGATGGACGTGGGCTCGTACGTCTCCGAGGCCAAGATCTCGGTGGCGCCCGTGGCCACCTTCGTACGGAGGACGCGCCCGGCCATCATGTCGGCGGTGTACGCGTTGCCCTTGCCGTCGAGCGCGATGCCCTGCGACAGTCCGAGGCCGTCGGCGACGACCCGGGGATCGCGGCCGTCCCGCACCTCCACCAACTGCCCGTTCCCGCCGGTGACATAGGTGCTGCCGGCGGCGTCGTCGTGGACGACGGCCTGGAGCGCGCCGAGCCCGGAGGCCAGCACCTGCCGGGCGCCGGTGGCGAGGTCGACGCGCTGGAGGCTGCCGCCGAAGTCGACGACGTACGCGCTGCCGCCGTGGACGTCGACGCCCCGGAGGTTGCCGAGACCGCGCGCGACGACGGTGGAGGCGCCGGAGCCGAGGTCCACCTCGCGCAGGTCGCCGTTCTGGTACGTGACGTAGGCGCCGCCCTGTCCGTCGGGCGCGACCCTGAGGGGTTCACCGAGACCGCTCGCGAGGCGGACGCAGGCGGTGGAGGGGCAGGCGATGGTGGTGACGGCGGGGGCGGGCGGTGCGACGGCGGCGGGCGCGGTCGGTGCGACGGGGGCGGGGGTGGCGCTCGCGGGGATGCCGCCGGCCGCGACGAGGCCGCCCGCGGCGAGGGTTCCGGCAGCGACGCACTGGATGATCTTTCCGAGCACGGAACCTCCGTAAGAACGCCGGTGTATATGGAGGTATACGGCGGAAGGGGGACGTCCGTTCAAATCCAGGTGTCGGTGCGGGTGCCGGTGTCGGTGCGGGTGCCGGTCGATGCCTCCGCCGCCTCCGTCAGTTCATCCGCGATGGCCTCGTCGATCTGGCGGCGGGTCTGCGCGGCCACGCGCGGGTTGGTGGCCGCGTAGTGCGTGTACGCGTTCAGCCCGGTCGCCAGCGCGAACCCCCGCCCCCGCGCCCACGTGGCGTCGTCCACGCCGAGCGCCGCGCGGAAGACGGGCCTGGTCGCGGCCGAGAGGGTGGTCCAGGCGACCATCAGGTCGCAGGCGGGGTCGCCCACGCCGAGCCCGCCGAAGTCGATGACGGCGCTCGGATGCCCGTCGACCGTCAGCAGATTGCCGGTGTGGAAGTCACCGTGGAACCAGACGGGCGCCGCGTCCCACGCCGGAGCCGCCAGCGCGGCGTCCCACACGCGCGTCATGGCGTCGGCGAAGACGCCGCCCGTGCGGGCCTTGATGGCGGTACGGGTCGTGTCGTCGCGCTCCACGAGTGACCAGTGGCTCAGGCCGTGGTCCTCGTCGGCCACGGTCGGTATTCGCCGAAGTGCCTTGAGGAACCTCCCGAGTTCGGCGGCGGCCCCCGCCGGATCGGCGAACCCGTCCGCCGTCGCGACGTCCCCCTCCAGCCACCGCGCGACGGACCAGTGGTACGGATACCCGAACCCCGGCACCCCGAGCCCGAGCGGCACGGGCGTGGCCAACGGCAGCTCGGGCGCGAGCCGGGGCAGCCACGCGTGCTCCTTGCGCGCCTGCCCCGCGGCCCAGTCGCCTCTCGGCAGCCGTACGGCCATGTCGTCACCGAGCAGGAAGATCACGTGATCGGACCCCCCGTCGGCGAGCCGCGCGAGCCCGAGCCCGCTCCACCGCGGAAACTGGGCCGCCAACAGCCTTCGTACGAGGTCGACTTCGATCTCGGGCACGCGTGCTCCCCCTCAGTCGGTCCGGGTGGTCCGTCCGGGTCGTCCGTTCAGTCCGTCCGGTCGATCAGTTCCGCTGATTCTGCCGCTGCGTGATGTTGACCATCCACGTGGTCCCGAACCGGTCCACGAGCGACCCCGCCTCGTCGCCCCACGCCTGCTTCTCCAGAGGCATGGTCACGGTGCCCCCGACGGACAACTTCTCGAAGTGGCCGCGCAGTTCGCCGTCATCGCCGCCGAGGGAGACCGCGACGTTGCTGCCCGGGTGGTACGGCACCCCCTCCGGCACATCCCAGGCCATCAGCGTGTAGCCGCCCGGGGTGTCGAGCCGGGCGTGCATGATCTTGGCGGCGTCGGGGGCGTCCTGTGCATCGGCGGCGTCGGGCGCCGCCGGGGCGCCGAAGTCCGCGGCCGTACCCAGCTCCAGCTCGCCGCCGAACACCGCGTGGTAGAACTCCATCGCCTGCCGCGCGTTCCCGTTGAAACCGATGTACGGGTTGAGTTGAGACCCCATCTGATGCTCCTTCGTGTGGGCGAGTTACGACTCCCGAGGAGCCTCCCAACGAATCACGACACCCCATGTCACGTATTCCTCTACGGTCTTCGCATGCGCGCCGATCGGCTGGTCTCCCTGGTCCTGCTGCTGCGCCAGCGCGGCCGGCTGACGGCGGACACGCTGGCCCGCGAGCTGGAGGTGTCCACCCGCACCGTGCTGCGCGACATCGAGGCACTGTCCGCGTCCGGCGTCCCGGTGTACGCCGAACGCGGCCGGCACGGCGGATTCGCGCTGCTGCCCGGCTTCCGAACCGAGCTGACCGGACTGAACCACGACGAGGCCCTTGCCCTGCTGGTCGCCGGATCGCGGCGCGGCGCGCAGGCGTTCGGCCTCGGCCCGGCACTCGCCTCGGCCATGCTCAAGGTGGTCGACGCGCTGCCCGAAAGCCATCGGGACACCGCGGCCGGCGTGGCCGAGCGACTGCTCATCGACCCGGAGACCGACCTCCTCTCACGACGGCTGGACGCCGAGGAGGTGCCCGGCCCCATAGCCGCCGAGGTCCGGCGCGCGGTGTTCGCCGGACACAAGCTGCGCATCCACTACGCGGCGGTGGACCAGACCCCGAAGTGGCGCACGGTGGACCCGATCGGCCTCGTCACCGTGCGCGACCAGGGTTACTTGCTGGCCACGAGAGCCGGCGCGGACCGCACCTACCGGCTGTCCCGGATCCTGGCCGCCGAGGAACTCCCCGAGCCCGCGGAGCGACCGGACCGGGTCGATCTGGACCGGGCCTGGCAGGAACGCGGCACCCGGTTCCGGACCGGCGGCGACCGCCAAGTCACCGCGCTGGTACGGGTGGACCCGGCCCGGCGGGAGGACCTGGTGGGCACCGCGCTGGCCGTCCTCGCCGAAGAAACGGACGCGGTGGACGCGGCGGACGGCTGGCTGCGGCTGGAGGTGACCTTCCAGGACGCGGGCCACGCCGAATGGGCCCTGTGGCAGCTCGCCATGAACGCGGAAGCCCTCGCCCCGCAGTGGCTGCGCACCGCCCTGCGGGACCGCGCCACCGCCGTCGCCACCCGCTACGCGGCGTCCTAGTTCACCCGCCGGGGACCCCAGTAGGCGGCCCGTACCTCCCCCTCCGCGAAGTCCCGGCGTGGCAGACGCAGGCCGAGGGACAGCTCCAGGGCGTGGAAGTACAGCTCGAACGTGTTGGTCAGTTCGGGGTGGTCCAACTCGGCCCGGCGCACGGCCCTGTTGAGGAAGTCCAACTCGCCGCCCCGCAGATAGGGCGTGAAGCCGCGCTCGTACCAGATCAGCTCCAGCACGCCCCAGTCGTCGTCGACGCGGCGTCCGTCCCGTATGTAGTCGAAGGTGTAGATGGCCTTCGCGGAGGTGGCGGTGAGCCACACGCTGTCCTTGATCCCGAGCGCCGCGTACGCCTCCTTGTCGGCGAAGGACCCCGGTGGCGTGTCGTGGTGCAGCAGGAACGTCCACCCGCCCGCCTGCCCGAAACAGCAGCTCTCCCACTGGCGGTCCCAGTGGGCCCGGCCGCCGTCCACGGCCTGTAGATCCTTCAGGCGCGTACCGGCCGCGACCTGTGCGGGATCGGCCCCGTACAGCAGGGCCAGCCGCTCGGCGTCGACCGTTCGGCCGGGCGCCGCGCGGAAGAAGGCAAGCGTCGTGTACGGGTCCTGTTCACGCCAGGACCTGGCTATCCAGGCGAGCCCCTCAAGCGGGTCGCGCCCGCACGCCTCGACCGTCCCCGTGTCGTCCAGTCCGCCACCGAGGAACCGTCTGCCCCACGCCGGATCGATTCGTCCCAGCATCTCGGCCACCTCCTGGAGGCTGCCGCCGCGCCGGCGCATCGCGGCCTCGGCGATCAGGTAAAGCGCCTGTTCGAGGTCGCGGGTGGCGAAGACTTCCCGGTAGGGAGGGTGATGGCCGCGCAGCGTGCCGTCCTGGTCCAGCAGCAGGCACAGGCGGCCGTCGTCCGCCTCCTCGGCGCGCTCGACGTACGCGTCCAGTTCGTCGTCCGAGAGCGCGACGGGCGGCAGCGCGACCTCGTCGAGAAGGGCGTGTCGCGCGGCCGTCCGCTGCCAGGCCTCCGCGAGCGTCCGCTGGGTGATCTCCATGGCGTGAATATAGAAGCGGGCACTGACAACCGGCCGCCCTCCTCATCTCCCCTACGCCCCGGGGACCATCCTCGGCCGCCACATCACCCCCAAGGCGGAGGGGAGTTGGGGCCGTGCGGCCGATGTTCCCGACGTACGCCACCTGAATCATCGTTCCTGTCCGAACACGCGACCGGAAGGAACGAATACGTGCGTAGACGATGGCTCGGATCCCTGTTGGCCGTCAGTGTCACAGCGACGCTGGCTCCCGCGCTCGCCACCTCGACGGCCACGGCCGCGCCGGCCGCTACCCGGTCGTCCGCCGCCAAGGGCGCGCTGGACCAGTACGTGAAGCAGAAGCCGCAGTGGAAGCGGTGCGACGCGACCGCTCCGGCGGAGTTCGAGTGCGCCACGATCAAGGTCCCGCTGGACTACCGGAATCCCGGGGGCAAGCGGCTCGACCTGGCCATATCCCGGCTCAGGAGCACCGCGCCCGACAAACGGCGAGGTGTCCTGCTCTCCAACCCCGGCGGCCCCGGCGGACAGGGCCTGTACATGCCGCTGGGGCTGCGCGAGACCCTCCCCGAGTCCGCGCAGCAGAAGTACGACCTCATCGGCTTCGACCCGCGCGGGGTGGGCGAGAGCAGCCCGGTTTCCTGCGGTCTGAAGCCGGAGGAGGAGAACTGGCTGCGGCCGTACAAGGAGGAGACGTTCGACAAGGACGTCGCCTGGGCGCGCGACGTCGCGAACAAGTGCAGGGAGAAGGCGGGCGACACACTCCCGTACATCACCACACGCAACACCGTGCGCGACATGGATGTGCTGCGGGCGGTCCTCGGCGAGAAGAAGATCTCGTACGTGGGTTACTCGTACGGCACCTACCTGGGCGCCGTCTACACCCAGCTCTTCCCGGGCCGGGCCGACCGGTTCGTCCTGGACAGCGCGGTCGACCCGGCGCGCGCCTGGCGGGGGATGATCCAGTGGTGGGCGGAGGGCGCGGAGCCCGCGTTCGACCGGTGGACGGAGTGGGCCGCCGAACGTTCGGAGACGTACGGCCTCGGCGACACCCCGAAGAAGGTCGACCGGACCTTCTGGGACCTGGTCGCGCGGGCCGACGAGAAGCCCATCGAGCTGGACGGGTACCCGAACACCGGTGACGACGTCCGGAGCGGGATGCGTGGGGCGGTCTTCACCCCGAAGTACGCCTCCGAGGGAGTCGTGGAGCTGAAGAAGGCCGCGGCCGGACAGCCGGTCTCGGCGAAGAAGCTCGCGGCGTTCATCGGCGGCGACACGGGTGCCACCAGCGCCACGGGCGCCACCGCCGCTGCCGCCGCCGAGGTGCCGTCAGACAACATGACGGCGAGCTTCCTGGCCGTGGTGTGCGGCGACAACTCGGCCGCGTGGTCGCGGAATCCTGAGAGCTATCGGCGGGACGCCATCGAGGACAAGGGCCGCTACCCGCTCTACGGTGACTTCGCGTCCAGCATCAAACCCTGCGCGTTCTGGGACAGGTCCAAGGAACCGGCGACCAAGGTGAACAACAAGGTCGGCTCCCTGATCGTCCAGAACGAGTGGGACTCCCAGACCCCGCTGCCCAGCGCCCAGGCCCTCCACTCCGACCTGAAGGGCTCGAAGATGCTCACGGTCCTCGGCGGCGAGGGCCACGGCGTCTACCCGAACGGCAACGCGTGCACGGACGGCACGGTCACCGGCTACCTGCTCACCGGCAAGCTCCCGGCGAAGGACGTGACCTGCGAGGCGACACCCGCCTCGAACGCGGAGGCACGGAAGAACCAGAAGCGCGGCGGCGTACTCCCCGGCTCTCCACTCGCGGAACGCGCCCCGGACCGCTTCTGAGCCCGACCGCACCGCCTCATTGAGGACGGGGGCGGGACCTCCTGAGGGGTCCCGCCCCCAAGGCGCGTCTGAGTAGCCGGACTCATGCGACGGGCGCCCCCGCCCGCTTTGATCGACACCATGAACACCGCCGCCCCGACCGCAGCCCAGGCCACCCGCCGACTCCGCAAGTGGGCGACGATCTCCGCCCTGTCGCTGGTGCCCGCGACGATCCTGGCGGGCATCCTCGCCCTCACCGGCGAGCGCGCCGGCAGATGCCTCACGTACGGCGGCTGCGACAGCAACCCCGGCTGGCTCTACCAGGGCAGCCTCCTGGTCGCCGGCATCGCCTGGGTGACGGTCCTCAGCGTCCCGCGCAAGACTGTGGGCGGGACGGCGTACGTGCTCCAACTGGCCGCGCAGGGAACGTTCCTGATGGCGGTCGTCACGACCTACCCGTAGCGGCGACGTATCCCCCTCAGCTCCGGCCCGACACCACGCTCAGCCGCCAACGACCGTGCCCTTGCCCCCGAAGGCGCCCCAGGCGGGTGCGGGGAGGCCCAGTTCGGGGCGGTCGGTGAGCTTGGAGTCGCGGACGTGGACGGTGGTGGGGCAGGCGGCGACTTCGACGCAGGCGCCGCCCTCGCCGTTGCTGGACTTGAACCACACCAGCCGGTCCGTCATAGCCGAAAAAAGTCACAGCCCATAGCAGCGACACGGGCCGCGCAAGAGCACCCGCTCTCAGATCGACTGCGCGATGAACCCCCACCTGCACACCACCAGCTGGGCGCCGTCCGAGGCGAGGACGCCGTCCGGGAGGTGGATGGTGCGCCCTTGAGCCGGTCGTGTGGTCGGCACGGACAGTCCGTCGTCCTGCCGTGTTGCGGCGCGGGCGAGTGAGCGGTGGTGAACGACTTTGGGGGAATGACAAGCACTGACGCACCTCCCCCCTTCGGCGGGCGCCTGCTCATCGGGGCCACCGGATCCGCCGCTGTCGCCATGCTTCCGATGTACATCAGCGCTCTGCGCGGGGCGTTCACCGGGACCGTCACCGTCGTGATGACCCATACGGCGGGCATCTTCCTTCCCCCGCACACCGTCGGGTTGTTCGCGGACCGGGTGGTGACGGGTACGGCGCCGGACGACTGGGCCCATGAGAACCACGAGACCCTGGCCGCGGAGCACGACATGATGGCCGTCCTGCCGGCCACCGCGAACATGCTGTCCGTCACCGCGACGGGCGCCGTACCGAACATGCTGTCCGCGACGATCACGGCCGCGGACTTCCCCGTCGTGTTCTTCCCGGTGATGGCCGGAGAGATGTGGCGGAAGCCCGCCGTTCAGCGCAATGTCGAGCAGGTGCGCCAGGACGGGTACCACGTCGTTGATCCGCCGTGGGGGCAGCGTTACGACGTCGGGCTCGGCGGGTTCGTCGAGACTCCCATGCCTCCGGCGCCTCCCCAGTTCGTCGAGGTCATCAGGGAGTTCATGCCCCAGCGCTGAACACCCTGCGGGCACCCCCGGTTGGGCGTCAGTCGGCGGGCAGGCCGAACCAGCGGAGGAGTACGGGGCGTGCGTCGTCGGAGGCTTCTTCCGGGCCGTGGGCATAGCGCGCGAGCAGGGTCAGGTAGTCGTCGTGGAACGCGTCCAGCTCAGCCTTTGTGAGGTGGGTGAGGCTGCGTGAGCCCCGCATCCAGCCTTCGGACTCCGCCTGGCCGGCCGTGAACTGCCGGGCCAGCTCGACGTCCTCCTCCATTCTCATCCGGTCCAGCTCGACCGACATGGCGCGCTCGGCCTCCGTCAGCTCACCCTGCGGCGGTCTGCGGATGTCGAGGCCGCGCACCCCGCGCCACCAGCGCTCGCGTCCGGTGGATCGGTCGGGGATGTCCTCGACGAGGCCGCTGCCCTCCAGCACGCGCAGGTGGTAGCTGAGCGTCCCGGTGTTCTCGTCGAGGGCGGCGGCCAGCGTGGTCGAGGTGGCCGGGCCCGCCGCGCCGAGGTGGCGCAGGATGCGTAGGCGCAGGGGGTGGGAGAGGGCCTTGAGCACCTTGGGGCTGTCGACCGTGTGCCGCACCGCGTCTTCCGCTCCCTGCTCGTCCGCTCTCCGCTCGTTCGTCATGACGGCAGTCTATCCCAATCGCAGAATTTTCTCTGCAGAACTTCCTATGCAGAGAAAATTCTGCAATGCTGTGACACATGACGCCGAACCGAGTGACCTTGAATCGCACAGTCCGCCGCTTCGCGAGTGCCGCCGTGGGGGCGCTGCTTGCCGGACTCGCCCTGGGTGCCACACCCGCGCAGGGAGCCGAACGGGCCGCGGATCCGCCGGTGTTCGACTTCTCCGCCTGCCCGGCCGCCGAGGAACTGCCCGCGGGCGCCGACCCCGGGACCTGGCGCTGCGAGGTCATGCACGCCACGGGGCATCTGCGCATGGGTGACGTCGACGAGCCACTCACCGAACCGATGAAGATCACCTTTGCGGAAGGCCGGGTGGACGGTGAATTCCGGCAGGTCTTCGGGGAGATGACCGCCGCGCCGATCCGGGTCGGAGGCACCCCACTGACCCTGACCCCGCAGTACGGCGGCTACTCGGACTTCCTGTCCGACGACACCCGGCGCGGCGAGTTCGACATCAAGTTCGCCATCGGCTCGGCGTACGGGCCGCCGGCCCGGCCGTCGTCGTCGGGCTGCTCGGTGGGCAGCGACAAGGACGCGGTCCACCTGGTGCTCAAGGACACCGTTCCCACCCGGGTGATATCCGAGGATCCGCTGGTCGTCGCCTTCGGCGCCCAGGACACGGACTTCGCCGCCCCGGGCACGCGGGGCTGCGGGCCCCTGAGCCGTGTGCTCGACCGGGCCCTGGGGCTGCCGTCCGCGGCGGGGGCGAACGCCTTCGACATGGATGTCACGGTGGGCATCCGGCCCTACGTGTGACCTGTGGGCCGGTCGATGAACTCCCTCGCGGACACGATCAGTTGAGCGTTGTCCGAGGCGGGGGTGCCGTCCGGGAGGTGGAGTACGTCCTCCAGGCCGATACGGACGGACAGCCCCTCGGCCACCGCCAGTCGAAGGACCGGCCAGGCCGAGCCGTCCTCGCCGTGCAGCAGGACCGGAAGCGCGGCCGCCGTATCCGCGCCGCGTAGCTCGGCGAGGAGCGCGGCGGCCGTCGCCGGGGCGGTGTGCGGGTCCGGGTCCGTAACCTCGGCCAGCAGCCGCAGTACGCGGTGGGCCGAGGGCCAGGCGAGGAAACGGCGGACCGCGTCCGTACCGGAGTAGAGGCCCGCCTCGACGCCGACACCCCGGTCGAGCAGGGCGTCCGCCACGAGATCGGCGCCGTCCTCGTGCCAGTTGACGGAGGCGTGGTCCGGCAGCACGGTCCAGGCCCGCACCAGCGCGGCCCGCCGCTCGGGGTCGGGAGTCGTCCAGGCACCGGTCGTGACCCCGACCGGAATCCCGGGGACGGCGGCGCGCACCGCCGTGAGCGCGGCGGCGACATGGGGCGCGGCGAGGCTGTCCGTACCGTCGCGGTCCTTCGGGTGCAGATGAATGTCCCCGGCCCCGCCACTGACGGCACCCCGCGCGGCGACGGCAAGCTCGGCCGGGGAGACGGGCAGCCGGGGGTGGTCGGCGCGGGTCCGGGCACCGGTCGGACAGACCTGAAGGATGCGGTGGCCCCTACGCCGGGTCCGCCACCGGGCGCATGCCCAGCGTGCCCAGTTCCTCCGCCATCACCTTGCCCGCCTCCTCAGCCAGCGCGTCCTCGCCCAGGTCCTGGTCCGTGTCCAGGCCGTCGAGCTCCGGGAGGGGCTGGTCGAGGCGGACGTGGGCCACCAGGGACTGGAGGGCGCGGAGTGCGGCCGAGGCCGTGGAGCCCCAGTTGGAGAAGTACGAGAACTGCCACCACCACAGCGCCTCGGTCGTCCGGCCCGCGCGGTAGTGCGCCATGCCGTGGCGCAGGTCGGCGACGATGTCGGCCAGGTCGTCGGAGATACGGCACGGGACCGGCGCCTTGCGGGGCTCGTACGGGTCGAAGACCTCCGAGTACACGTCGATCGGCTCAAGGATCGCCGCGAAGCGCTCGCGCAGGTCGTCGACGTCCGGCTCCGGGCCCAGGTCGGGCTCGTACCGCTCGTCGGGGAGGATGTCCTCGTGCGCGCCCAGCCGGCCGCCGGCCAGGAGCAGTTGGGAGACCTCCAGGAGCAGGAAAGGCACGGCGCTGTCGGGCTCGTCGCCCTTCGCGACCTCCGTGACCGCGACGATGAAACTCTCGACCTGATCGGCGATCTGGACCGCGAAGTCGTCCGGGTCCTGCGTGGTGGAGTGCAGCGTGGCGTCAGACATCGAGAAGTCGTCTCCCCTCGAAGGCACGCCCCAGCGTGACCTCGTCGGCGTATTCCAGGTCGCCCCCCACGGGGAGACCGCTGGCAAGGCGCGTGACGCGCAGGCCCATCGGTTTGATCATGCGGGCGAGGTACGTGGCCGTGGCCTCGCCCTCCAGGTTGGGATCGGTCGCCAGGATCAGTTCGGTGACCGTACCGTCGGCGAGACGGGTCAGCAGCTCACGGATCCGCAGGTCGTCGGGGCCCACGCCCTCGATGGGGCTGATCGCGCCGCCGAGTACGTGGTACTTGCCGCGGAACTCGCGGGTGCGCTCGATGGCGACGACGTCCTTGGGCTCCTCGACGACGCAGATGACCGTCAGATCGCGGCGCGCGTCGCGGCAGATGCCGCACCGCTCCTCCTGCGCCACGTTGCCGCACACCGCGCAGAAGCGGACCTTGTCCTTCACTTCGAGCAGGGTGTGCGCGAGGCGGCGGACGTCGGTCGGTTCGGCCTGGAGGATGTGGAAGGCGATCCGCTGCGCGCTCTTGGGACCGACGCCGGGCAGTCTGCCCAGTTCGTCGATGAGGTCCTGGACCACGCCTTCGTACAACGGATCGCCTTTCCTGGAGCTGTAGTTCGTGTCGCTCGTACGGTAGTTGCTGCGGCGCCCCGCTAGAAGGGCAGGCCCGGCATTCCGCCGAGACCCTGGGCCAGCGGGCCGAGCTTCTCCTGCTGCAACTGCTGCGCGTTCTCGTTCGCCGCGTGGACCGCGGCGATCACGAGATCGGCCAGCGTCTCCGTGTCCTCGGGATCGACCGCCTTGGGGTCGATGACGAGGCCGCGCAGCTCCCCGGAGCCGTTGACGGTCGCCTTCACGAGGCCGCCGCCCGACTGGCCGTCGACCTCGGTCGCGGCCAGTTCCTCCTGGGCCGCCGCGAGGTCCTGCTGCATCTTCTGGGCCTGCTGGAGGATCTCCTGCATGTTGGGCTGGCCACCACCGGGAATCACGGTCACTCCTGGCAAATCGACGTCGGATGTTCGGCAGGTCGAGCCTACGTGGTCACCACGCAGGCCGTCCTACCCCACAGGAACGAACTCTTTCGAGTGAGAGTGCCCGGCTCCTCTACCTGATCACGGCCCCCAAGCGGGGGAAGCGCCCGGATTTCGGGCGCGGGGCCCACCATTCGGCGGTAGGAAGTGCGGTAAGCGTTCGTATCCACGTTTCCATCTTCCACTCAGCCACGCCGTTACGCAGAGGAGCCCCGGTGAGCCAGCCGGACATGCAGCCCGGGGGGCCGGCCCGGGACGAGGGGGCGCGGGGTGCGCCGGGGAGTGTGAATGGGAGCGGCACCGGGAGCGGGGGTGCGGCGGGGCCGGGGGCCGTGCCGTGGGGGGCCGTCTCCGGGGCCTTTCCCGGAGCCTTCCCCGCCGGGGACTGGAGCGAGCCCACGCGACGGCTCGACGAGCTGTACCGATGGGCGGAGGCGGGTGCGCTGCGTACGGTCGCCCGCTACCGGGCGGAGCGCGTACGCAAACGCCGCTGCGCGCGGGCCCTGCGGGCCGCGACGGCGCTCGGCGTGGTCGCGGGCGCGTCGCTGCCGCTGCTGGACCTGACGGGCGTGCTGGGTGTCCTGGGCGGGACGGCGACCGGCTGGGGGTATCTGTCGCTGCTGCTGGCCGCGGCCTGTCTGGGCTGCGACCGGTATTTCGGGCTGACGTCCGGCTGGATGCGGAACGTCGCGACGGCGCAGGCGGTGGAGCGGCGGCTGCAGGCGTTGCAGTACGACTGGGCGTCGGAGTGCGTACGAGAGGTGCTCGGCCCGACGGACGGTACGGCGAGCGAGGCGGCGGATCGGTGTCTGGGGCTGCTGCGGAGGTTCTCGGAGGACGTCACGGAGCTGGTGCGGGCGGAGACGGCGGACTGGATGGTGGAGTACCGGGCCGGGCCCGCGCCGCTGGTGACGCAGTCGCTGGCGATGGGGGGTGCGGGGCGGGCGGAGGGCGGCGGGCTGCATCCGGGGCGGTTTCCGCTGCCGCCGGGGACGCGGCCGAACATGCCGCGGCAGCGTCCGCCGGACGTGCGGTAGGCGCGCCTCTCCCCAACCCCGCCCCTTCCCGAAACCGGGGCAAGCCCCGGACCCCGGGCCCGACCCCGGTCCGAGCCGGTCCGGTAGCCGACGGCACTGTGCCGGGCCCGCCCGCAGGGCGGTTCGTTCTCAATCGCCGGACCGGCTCAGTGAGCCCGTCCGGCGATTGAGGACCCGGCACCGATCCGGTCAGCTGAAGATGATCATCGAGCCCTGGCCCAGGCTTCGCGTCGCCGCCGCGTGGAGGCCCAGCCAGACGTGGCGTTCGCGGGCGAACGGGCTGTCGTCGTACGGGATCGGGCCCGCCGGCTCCTCCAGGGATGTGGGGCCCTGGGGCGGGGCCGGGGCGGTCGGGGGGTTGGTCGGGTCGATGCCGATCGAACGGGCCACCAGTTCCAGTTCGCGCAGCAGTCCCTGCGTCGAGCCCAGCGGGCCGCCGCCCGCGAGGAGTTCCTCGTTGGAGAGCGGGGACGCGTAGTCCACGGGCACGTACGCGCCCGCGTGGTCGTAGTGCCAGACCAGATGCGACTGCTGGGCCGTCGCCTCGAACATCTCCAGCAACTGCTCGTAGTCACCGCCCAGTTCGCCCACCGGCGTCACCGCCAGGCCGCACATCTGGAGCAGATACGCCCGGCGCAGGAAGTGCAGCGCGTCGTAGTCGAAGCCGGCGACGGGTGCGACGTCACCGGAGAGGCCGGGCATGTAGGCGAAGACGGGGACGGACGGCAGCCCGGCGTCGCCGAGTGCCTTGTCGTAGACCGCGATCTCTTCGGCGAAGGGGTTGTCGGGGCTGTGGCACAGCACGTCGACGAGGGGGACCAACCACAGGTCACAGGCCAAGGGAGGCTCGCTCTCCAACGAGTTCGAACGGATTCCGTCGGGTTGCGTCAGGTTCGTACACGTACGTACGAACCCGACCGTCGGGTCAGCGTAATGCGGCGAACGCGATCAGCGAAGACGACCGGCACGGCCGGCATGACCGGCGCCACCGGCACGACCGTCGTCGTCGTCAACGCGCTCTCGGCATATCCCATACCCACGCACCCCCCAATCGCTCCCCCGGCCGCCCCAGCAGTTTCGCCATGACCTCGTACAGCGCCTCGTCGTTGTCCTGCGGGGCGAGCACCACCACGCCCGCCTTCCAGAACGCCAGATCGAGCTTGGCCTGCTCGCGCCAGCGCGTGCCGATGTCCGGGATCCGGCCGCCGTAACGGACGTCGCTCAGCAGGTTGGAGGTGTAGCGCGGCGCCGCGCCGTAGATGCCCATCCGGTCAGGGCCCCAGGGCCCGTTGAAGTAACCCCCGGGCACGGAGAAGCCGAAGCCCGTCGCCGACTGCCAGTGCAGCGCGTCCGCCTCGGCCGGGCTCGGCAGCGGTACGGGGACGACGCTCTCGCCCTCGGCGACGTAGTCCCGGTACATGCCGTCCGTGATGAACCGCGGCACCTCCGCCCGCTCCCGTACCGGCTGCGGCGTCGGCAGGATCGGCAGCAGCGCCGCGGCGACCGCGACCAGCCCCACCACCCGGTGCGTACGGAATTCGAGGTGCGCCATCCGGGCCACCGCGAACGCGACCAGTACGCCGAGCGCCGGGGCGCAGATCATCGCCACCCGCGACTCGATCACCGACTCGAAGAGCGGCTGATGCGCCAGCGCACGCCATGGGCCCGGCAACACCACGTCCGTGAAAGGGATACGGATCTTCTGCCCCAGCGACAGCAGCGCGGCCACGAGCACCGTGCCTGTCAGCGCCTTCACCAGCGGTGAACGCCCCAGCCACACCACGATCCCGAAGGTGAGCGCGGTCAACGGCCAGCCGTAGAAGGCGTTCTGCTCGGTACGGTTCATCGCGAGCGTGTCGGCGCGCGCCTCGTCGCCGAACAGCGCGCGGCCCGAGAACTCCAGAAAGGAGAGCGGGCTGTTGCCGGCGTTGTCGCCGTGCAGGACGCTGTGGTAGCTCTGCGGGCCGAAGAACTGCCAGTACAGCGGGAACGCCACCAGCGGCAGACACACCGCCAGCGCGACGCCGAGCCCACGCAGCAGCGGTCGCCAGGCGGCGCGCGCGACGTCGGGGCGCGCGAGCGCGTACGAGAGGGCGAAGATCAGCATCCCCATCGCGGCGAGCAGCAACGGTTCTTCGCCGAGGAAGATCTGATACGTCGCGAAGAGACCGAGCAGGACGCCGTCGCGGACGAGCCGTCGTCCCTCGGGCCGTGGCTCGCAGAGCCGCAGCGCCCGGTCGATGATCACCGGGATCATGAACAGCACAAGGAAGTTGGGGTGCGCCGTGCCGTGCGACATCATCGGCGGCGCGAACGCTGCGAGCGCCGCGCCGACGGCCGCCGCCGGCCGGACGCGGGTGACGCGGCGTACGAACAGCCAATACCAGGCGACAGCCGTCGCCGTCAGACCGAGCGTGAGGACCAGCGCCCACGTCACCGTCGGGCCGCAGAGGAGCGTGACGGGCGTCAGGGGGACGGACAGGCCGAGCATGACGGTGTTCGCCATCAGGTTCACGCCGTCGGGATGGCCCTGATACGTGGTGAAGAGCGGGTTGCGCAGATGCACGACGTTGTCGGCGGTGACGCCGAAGAACCACTCCCACTGGTTCTGGTCCTGCATCGCGTCGGCGAGATACGCGCGGTCCAGGTCCGCCCACAGGCCCTTGTAGAGAAGGACGGACGCGAGGAGGAAGAGACCGCCGACGGCGAGGTCCACCGGGCGGACACGGGTGCGCAGCCGTACGAGTTCCAGCAGTACACGGCCGTAGTCCGCCGGCCGCACCTTCGACCCGCTCTGGTGCGACCAGCGCACCGGCACCTCGGCGACGGGCCAGCCGGCGCGGCGGAAGTGGCGCAGGATCTCGACGTCTATGCCCCAGCCGTCGAGGCGGGAGGCGGCGAAGGCGGCGCGCGCCTTGTCGCCGTCGAAGAGTTTGAAGCCGCACTGGGTGTCGCGTATGCCGCGTACGGCGACGAGGCGGATGAGGCGGTTGCCGAGGCGGCCGAGCCGTTCGCGCAGGGGGCGTTGGTGTACGTCTATGCGGGAGTCGGGGAGGGCGCGGGAGCCTATCGCGGCGGCGGGTTCGTCGGTGTCATCGCCGTCGCCGTCGCCGTCGCCGGTGCCGGTGCCGGTGTCGTACGGCAGCAGCGCGTCGAGCGCGTCCAGTTCCTCTATCGGCGTCGCCAGGTCCGCGTCCGTGACCAGCACCCGCCTGCCGTACGACGCGAGTACGCCCAGCCGCAGGGCGTACCCCTTCCCGCGGTTCTCGTCGCTCGTCAGTACGTGGACGCGCGGCTCGTCCGCGGCGGCCCGCGCCGCGACCGCGGCGGTGCCGTCCGTCGAGCCGTCGTCAACGACAATCAGCTCCCAGTCACCCCACCGTTCCGGGTCGGCGCGCAGATACGCGCAGATCGCGTCGAGCGTGGGGCGCAGCCGGTGTTCCTCGTTGTACGCGGGGACGACGACGGTCAGGTCCGCCGCCGTACCTATAGCGGGTGTACCTCGTGTATCTGGTGGGCGGGGTGGGCCTGGCGTCGCGTCCGTGCGTCCACTCATCGCGTACCCGCTCACCGCCGCGGACGTCCCAGCTCCGGATCCAGCCGGTCCGCCCACGCCAGCGAGTGCGCCTGGCAGTCTTCGACAACCACGCGCGCCGCGTCCGCGTCGCCGAGCGTGATCGCGTCGACGAGCTGCTCGTGCCCGCTCCACAGCCAGTCCTGGCAGTCGTCGTCACCGCGCAGGAACGGCACGGAGAACACCCACGCCTGCACGCGCATCCGGTGCAGGAAGTCGCAGATGTACTGATTCGCGACGAGCGCGGCCAGCTCCCGCCAGAACCGCAGGTCGTATCCGATGAGGATGTCCAGATCCCCGCCCTTGGCCGCCCGCGCGGCCTCCTCGGCGCGGCGCCGCACCGACACCAGCGCCTCGGAGCGCACCCGCCCGAGGCCGCTCACCGCGATACGGCGGAAGATCCCGTCCGCGATCAGCGAGCGTGCGTCGATCATGGCCCGGAAGTCGGCGACGGTGAACTGGTGGACGTGGAAGCCCCGGTGCTGGTCGGAGTCGAGCAGCCCCTGCGCGGACAGGTCGACCAGCGCCTCCCTGACGGGAGTCGCCGAGACGCCGTACTGCTCGGCGATGTGCTTGACCGTGAACTCCTCGCCCGGGAGCAAACGCCCTGCCAGCACCTCGTCACGCAGTGCGTCCGCGATCTGTTGCCGCAGAGTGTTGCGGGTCACGGCTCCGCTGGCGGGCATTGGTGTTCGTCCCCTCATCCGGCTTTGCACACCTTAAGCCAGGGATCGGGAGGGGCCTCGGCCGGACGGCTGGGCACGTGAGCAGGTCAGCAGGTCAGCGCGCCGGCGGGGCAGTAGGCCGGGGTCAGTGCGTCGGGGTCAGTGGGCCGGCGGTCAGCAGGCGCCCGGCCGTGCGTACACCGTGATCCGCGCGCCGGTGACCCGCCGGGTGCCGCACACCTCGTAGCCCTCGCGCAGCGCCGCGCGCTTCGCCGCCTCCTGGTCCGTGTCGTCCAGCGGCTGGCCCGCCAGGTCGTGGACGGCGACGATGCGCCGGAAGTCCGGCACGCGCTCACGGATCTCGGCGGCCGGCAGCTCGGTGCCGTACAGCGTGTGCGAGGCGCGCGGCGAGGCCCGCAGGGCCAGGTCGGTCAGGCCACGGAAGTCGGCGGGCCGTACGAGGGTCCAGACCCGCCGCCGCGAGGGCAGGAACATCAGCCCGTCCCCCGGCCGCGCCGTCTCCTTCACGGCCTCGGCGATGGCGACGACGTCGTTCTTGCGGCTGTCGGGTGAGCGGAGGTGGCTCCCGGCGGGTACGAGTGCGACGAACGCCGCCGCCAGGGCGAGGACGGTGGTCGTACGTGGGACAAGGCGGGCGATGGGGGTGAGGGCGGGGCGCTTGAGGCGGATCGGTCGGGTCAGCCGGTCGAGGGCGGCGCCTACGAGGAGGGCGAGGCCGACCGCGTAGAAAAGGACGTAGCGGTCGACGTAGAGCTGACGCAGGGGCGAGAGCCCGATGAGGAGGGCGGAGGGAAGCACGAGGAGGGGGAGCGCGAGAGCGGGGAGGGTGGGCAGCGCGGGGGCACGCCCGGCGGGAGCGCGGACGGGGCCGCCACCAGTGCCACCAGCGTCGGCGTCGGCGTCGGCAGTTGTACGGGACATCACGCCCCCCGGCGCGACGTACGCGCACACCCCACCCGCCGCCGACAGGCCCACGAACGCCAGCAGTTCCGCCGTCGTCGGCGGGCCTATCCAGTCGACCTGGGCCGACTGCGTCAGGCTGACCACCCCCAACGGCGCCAGCCCGGCCACCACCGCGCAGGCCGCGACCCGCCACGCCCGCGTCACCGCGGCGGGGAGGGCGGAGCGGGCCACCGTCACGGCGTGTGCCGACAGCGCCAGGACCGCGAACTCGTGCAGCAGCGCGGCCACCAGCAGCAGCCCCGCGTAACCCGCCCACAGCCGCCGGCGCCCCGGCCGGTCCATCGCCCGCAGCAGCAGCCAGGTCGCCCACGTGACCAGCGCGCACACCAACGCGTACGAGCGGCCCTCCTGCGCGTACCGCTGCACCACCGGCAACAGCGGGAACACCAGCCCCGCCAGCAGCCCCACGCGCCGCCCGGCCAGCCGGGCCCCGAGCGCGCCGACTCCCGCCGCCGCCGCTGCCGTCGCGAGGACGGACGGCAGCCGCAGGGCCACCAGCCCAGGACCGTCGCCCGACAGCCCCCACATCCCCCACACCTCGAAGACGCCGTGCATCAGGAGGTAGTAGAGACCGTGAACGGCGTCGACGGTCCCCAGCGTCTGCCAGATCTCGGACACGTCGCGCTGCGCGATCTCCAGCGTGACTGCCTCGTCGGCCCAGAGCGTGCCTCCGCGCCGGATGCCCCACAGGCCGAGTACGAGCGCGAGCACGGCCGGCGCGAGGAGTTGCGCGTACGAGGCGAGGCGGGCACGCGGGCGGACATACGGCCGGGCATACGGGCGGGCAGGCGGACGGACGGCATGGGGGCGAGCCTGCGGCTCCGTGGTGCGGACGAGCGTGGAGATGGCGGGACTCCGTTCACCTGGCATCGGCCGGCTTGGTACGACTCCAACTCCGGCTTCGACTTCGGCTCCGACTCCACCCGCCGGTGGATTGATGGGCAGCCCCCTCCCACCGCGCCTATCAATTACGCTCCGTTCAACTACGCTCCGTCCGGGAACCGCCTTGAGGGCGCGCGAACGGGGGTGGCAGATGGGTCGTCGCGAGAAAGCCCTCGATCCGGCGGCCGGACCTGTCCAGCGATTCGCCCATGACCTGCGCGAACTCCGCCGCTCCTCGGGCACTCCCACCTACCGCGAGATGGCCGGGCAGACCGACTACTCGGCGCCGACCCTGTCCGCGGCCGCCGCCGGTGAGCGGCTGCCTTCCCTGCCCGTCGCCCTCGCCTACGCGACCGCCTGCGGCGGGGACCGCGAGGAGTGGGAGAAGCGCTGGCGCGCGGCCATGGCCGACGTACCGGGCCCCACCGACCAGGCGTGCGACGACGACATCGCGCCGTATCCGGGTCTCGCGCGCTTCGGGCCCGGCGACCGCGAGCACTTCTTCGGCCGGGACGAGTTGCGCGCCGATCTCGTCGCGCTGGCCGGCCGCCGCCGCTTCGCCGCCGTCGTCGGCGCGTCCGGCAGCGGAAAGTCGTCGCTACTGCGCGCGGGCCTCATACCCGTCCTGCGCGAGTCGACCGGTCCCGCCCGCCCGGCGGCGATCCGGATCCTGACGCCCGGCGAGCACCCGGCGAAGACCCACGCGCACCTGCTCCGGCCCGACGGGACGGCTGAGGAGTCCGGGGACACCGTCGTCGTGGTCGACCAGTTCGAGGAGACCTTCACCCTCTGTCGCGACCCCGCCGAACGGGCCGAGTTCGTACGGCTCCTCCTCCGCGCCCGTGCACCCGGCTCACGCCTGCGCGTGATCGTCGCCGTCCGCGCGGACTTCTACGGGCGGTGCGCCGAGCACCACGCTCTCGCGGACGCGCTCAAGGACGCCACCCTGCTCGTCGGACCCATGTCGCCCGCCCAACTGCGCGAGGCCGTCGTCGGACCGGCGACGGCCGAACGGCTCATCGTGGAGCGGTCGTTGACCGCCCGCATCGTCGCCGACGTCGCCGACGAGCCCGGCGGCCTGCCCCTCATGTCGCACGCCCTGCTGGAAACCTGGCGCCGCCGCAACGGCCGTACGCTCACCGAGGCGGCGTACGACGCGATCGGCGGCGTGCAGGGCGCGATCGCGCACACGGCCGAGGGGGTCTTCGCGGGCTTCACCGAAGACGAGGCACGGGCCGCGAAGGCGTTGCTGCTACGGCTGGTCTCCCCCGGCGACGGCACGCCGGACACCCGCCGCCCGGCGGACCGCGGAGAACTCGACGCAACCGGACTCGACGCAACTGGACTCGACACAGCTGGACTCCTCACGACAGGACTCGTCACGACAGGCCCCGACACGACAGGACCCGACACGACGAGAAACGTCCTCGAACGACTCCTGCGCGCCCGGCTCCTGACCGCCGACGCCACCACCGTGAACCTCGCCCACGAAGCGCTCATCACCGGCTGGCCCCGCCTCGGCGCCTGGATCGACGAGGACCGCGACCGGCTGCGCCTGCACCGCAGGCTCACCGCCGCGGCGCGTACCTGGGAGGAGTTGGGGCGGGATTCGGGCGCGCTGTACCGAGGTGCCCAACTCGCCTCCGCCCGCGAGGCGTTCGGTACGGGAAGTGGTGAACTCAACGGCACCGAGCACGACTTCCTCGCCGCCTCGGCCGACGCCCACGACCGGGTACGACGCGCCGCCGCCCGCACCACCCGGCGGCTGCGGATCCTCACCGTCGCCCTCTCCGTACTGCTGTGCCTCGCCGCCGTCGCCGGTCTGACCGCCTGGCAGCAGAGCCGCGTCAACTCCCGCCAGGCCAGGGACGCCGAGGCGCGCCGGATCGCGGCCGTCGCGGGCACCCTGAGCGTCACCGATCCGCGTACCGCCCTGCGGCTGAGCGTCGCCGCCTGGCGGATCGCCGACCTCCCCGAGACCCGTACCGCCCTCTTCGAGGCCGGGGCGCAGCGCGACGTGGACACCTTCCCCGCCCCGCCCGTGGTCGCGTTCGAGCAGGACACGAACGACACCTGGCGGCACATCAGCGACGACGGCCGGACGCTGACGATGACCGGGCCGGACCGGGTGGAGCGCTGGGACCTGACCACGCACCGCCAACTCCCGTCGTACCAGGGCCTGGGCGCGCTGGCCGGCGAGGTGGTCGACATCAGCGACGACGGCCGTAAGGTCGCCGTCGGCACGGCGCGGGGCATCCGGATCTGGGATCTGGCCGCCGGAAAGCTCACCACGGACAGGCCGTTCGGCGGCTCCGCGCTCAACGTCGCCTTCACACCCGGCGGCCGGGCCCTCGTCGTCCACCGCCGGGCCCCGCACCGTCCCGCCGTCCAGCTCTGGGACCCGGCGGAGCACCGCGTGCTGCTCAGCGTCCCGCAGCCGCCGGACGAGGAGCCGTACACCCAAGTCAGCCCGGACAATCGGCTGTTGGCGCTCTGCACGCCCGCACTCCGGCTCCAGGTGTGGGACGTGCGCGAGCGGCGCAGGCTGCCCGCCGCGTGGGCGGACAGCGTCGGTACGGAGCTGTGCGAGGACCAGCACTTCCGCTTCACGCCCGACGGCCGGTCCATCGCGGCGGCGGGGAAGTCGGGGCTGCGCATCTGGGACGCGCGCTCCGGCCAGGAGCGCCCGCACGGGCCCGAGCCGGGGTCAGGGACCGAGCCCGCGATCCGATCGGCGTCGGAGGTCTCGTTCAGCGCCGACGGTACGTACGCGGTGACGGCGGCCGACGGAGCCGTACAGGTGTGGCGGACCGACGACCTGTCCGCACCCGTCCTGCGGCACCCGGTGGGGTCCGCGAGTGTGCTGCGGCTGGACATCGAGGGCGGAGTCCTGCGCTACGAGGAGGGGACGGATCCGGCGGCTGTCGTGCGGACGCTCTCACTGGCGGGCGCCGTACCGCGCCCCGTACGCCAACAGCCCTACTCCGAGGCCCTGTTCAGCCCGGACGGTGGCACTCTCGCCGTCACGGAGGGCGGACGTGTCCAACTGCGGGACGGTGCGAGCGGGCGGCTCAGGGCCACGCTGCCGGAGCCGACCTGTGGCGTGACGGACTGTCCTTCGCCGCTGATGGTGTTCAGCGCGGACGGCCGCACCTTCGCGTACCGGGCCGGGGCCGACACGGACTCCGCCACGGCCGTCGTGCGGAGCGTGACGGGCGACGGAGGCGATGGAAGCGAGGGAAGCGACGGCTACAACGGAGACAACGAGGCCGAAGGGGCCGCCGCCCGACTCGGCAAGGGAGTCGACGGCATCGGCCTCGCTCCGGACGGCCGGTACGCGGTCATCAGCCGAGTCGTCCGTCCGCCCGGGTCCGACCTGGGTCATACGGTGCTGGAACGCCGGCCCCTCGATGACGACCCCGCGACCGCACAGCCGGCCACCCGCCCTGACACCCGCCCCGATACCGGCACCGCTGTCGGCCCCGACGCCCGCCCCGACACCGACGTCGGCAGTGTCCTGGCCGTCGGCCCGAAGGGTCATGTCCTCACCGGGGACAACGAGTTGATCGACCCCGCCACCCGCCGCCCCACCCGCGTCCTGGCGGGCGAGGGCCTCATCGAGAAGGCCGCCTTCAGCCGGGACGGGCGGTTCCTCGCCGTGAGCGACATCGACAGCCGCGTCACCTTGTGGGACGGCCGGGGCCGGCGGCGGCTCGCGGTGCTCGACGTGGGTTCGGGAGGCGCCTACCAGGGCCAGGGCGTCCGGCCGTCGTTCGCCTTCTCCGCCGACGGGAGCAGGATCGCGGTCGGCGACACCCAGGGCACCCTGCGGTTCTGGGAGACGGCCGCGCCGACGAGCGCGGGCTCACCGCTGCCGGCCGTCGACGGCTCCGTACTCGCCCTGGCCTTCGCCGACGGCGGCACGCGGCTGCGCGTCACGACGCCGCGCACGACGACGCGCACCTTCACGCTGGCGCCGTCGCGCATCGCCGAGACGGTGTGCGAACGGGCGGGCGGCGGGCTGTCCAGGGACGCCTGGCAGACCCACCTCCCGTCGCTCGACTACCGCGAGACGTGCTGACGGTCCGGAACCGCACTGCAGCCGGACGGACTGTGTTCGCAGTCCGTCAGCCCGCAGTCCGTCCTCACGCCACGTACTCGTCCGCCACCGCCAGCGCCGCGTCCAGGATCGCGAGACCTTCCTTCGCCTCCGCCTCCGTGACGGTGCACGGCGGGCAGGCGTGCGTGCGGTTCATGTTCACGAAGGGCCACAGGCCGCCCTTCTTGCACGCGGCCGCGAACGCGGCCATCGGCGCGTTCGCCGCGCCGGTCGCGTTGTACGGCACCAGCGGCTCGTGCGTCTCCTGGTCCCGTACGAGGTCGAGCGCCCAGAACACGCCGTGCCCGCGCACCTCTCCGACCGACGGGTGCCGGTCGGCCAGTTCGCGCAGGCCGGGGCCGAGGACGTTCTCCCCGATGTGCGCCGCGTGCTCGACGATCTTCTCGTCGGCCATCACCTTCAGGGTCGCGACGGCCGCCGCGCAGGCGAGCGGGTGGCCGGAGTAGGTGAGACCGCCGGGGTAGGGGCGGGTCGCGAAGGTGTCCGCGATGGCGCCGGAGATCGCGACGCCGCCGAGCGGTACGTAGCCGGAGTTGACGCCCTTGGCGAAGGTCAGCAGGTCGGGTACGACGTCGAAGTGGTCGGCGGCGAACCACTCGCCGGTGCGGCCGAAGCCCGCCATCACCTCGTCCAGGATGAAGACGATGCCGTGCCGGTCGCACACCTCCCGTACGCCCGCGAGGTAGCCGGGCGGCGGGGTCATGATGCCCGCCGTGCCGGGGATCGTCTCCAGGATGATCGCGGCGATGGTCTGGGGCCCCTCGAAGGCGATCGTCGCCTCCAGGTGCTCCAGCGCGCGGGCGCACTCCTCGGCCTCGGTGGTGGCGTAGAAGGGCGAGCGGTAGAGGAACGGCGCCCAGAAGTGCACCACGCCCGCGTTGCCGCTGTCGGACGCCCAGCGGCGCGGGTCGCCGGTCAGGTTGATCGCGGTGGAGGTGCCGCCGTGGTACGAGCGGTAGGCGGAGAGCAGCTTGGGACGGCCGGTGTGCAGCCGGGCCATCCGTACGGCGTTCTCGACGGCCTCCGCGCCGCCGTTCGTGAAGAAGATCTTGTCCAGGTCGCCGGGGGTGCGCTCGGCGATGAGGCGTGCGGCCTCGGAGCGTACGTCGATGGCGAAGGCGGGCGCGAAGGTGGTGAGCTTCGCCGCCTGCTCCTGGATGGCCGCGACGACCACGGGGTGCTGGTAGCCGATGTTGGTGAAGACGAGGCCGCTGGTGAAGTCGAGGTAGCGGTTGCCCTCGTAGTCCCAGAAGTACGAGCCGTCGGCGCCGGCGACGGCGAGCGGGTCTATCACTTCCTGAGCGGACCAGGAGTGGAACACATGCGCGCGGTCGGCGGCCTTGACGGCGGCGCCGGCCTTCGGGTCGACAGTGTCAACAGCGGGGTTGACGTCGAGGTGAGGGGTCATGGCGCCCAGCGTAGAGAGCGGAAGGCGGGGGCGGGAGCGAACACCGTGTCTGATGTTTGCGGTGTGACTCGGCAGACTGTCGCCCTCTCCCGACCCACCCCCGACCCTCCCCTAACCTGCCCGCACCACCCCCTAAATATTGACAGCAAACTGTCGACACGACAGCCTGCTGTCAATATAGTGGAGGAACACCGAGCCAGCAGGAGGCCATCCATGACCGGCAAAACCGTGTACCTCGCCGTGTACGACACCCTCGCCGACTGGGAGATCGGGTACGCCACCGCGCACCTCGCCCAGAACGGCTTCACCGTGCGGACCGTCGGCCCCACCACCGACCCCGTCACCACCATGGGCGGTCTGCGCGTCGAGCCCGACGTCGCGCTCGACCAGCTCGGCGAGCCGGGTGACACGGCGGTGTTCATCCTCCCGGGCGCCGGGCTCTGGGACACCGGTGACGACCTGCTGCCGTTCGCCCGCGCCGCCCGGCGGTTCATCGGCCTGGGCTACCCCGTCGCCGCGATCTGCGGCGCCACGGCGGGACTGGCCCGCGAGGGCCTGCTGGACGACCGGGCGCACACCAGCGCCGTCAGCCACTATCTGGACGCCACCGGGTATCAGGGCGGCAAGCACTACCGGGAGGCCGACGCGGTCACGGACGGCAACCTGATCACGGCCGGCCCGACCGAGCCGGTCGCCTTCGCGCGCGAGATCTTCGCGCTGCTCGGTGTGTACGAGGGGGAGAAGCTGGACGCCTGGTACCGGCTGTTCAAGAACTCGGACGCGAGCGCGTTCGAGGTCCTCAACTCATGACCGGGCGGGAGGGCGTCGGTACGCCGGAAACCCCCGAAGCACCTGAAGCGCCTGAACTGCTCAGCAGGACCGCCCTCGGCGTCTTCCGGCTGAACGGCCAATTCCTCTCCGTGGCAGAGGAGTTGGCCGCCCCGGCGGGCCTGACCGCCGCCTGGTGGCAGGTCCTCGGAGCCGTACTGCCGCAGCCGCTGCCCGTCTCCGGGATCGCCCGCGCCATGGGCATCACCCGGCAGAGCGTGCAGCGGATCGCGGATCTGCTGGTGGAGCGCGGACTCGCGGCGTACGAGCCGAACCCCGCCCACCGCCGGGCGAAACTGCTCACTCCGACCGAGGACGGCCGCGCGGCGGTCCACGAGATCCGGCCGGGCCACGCGGCTCTCGCGAAGCGCCTCGCGGAGGAGCTGGGCGAGGAGGACTTCGCCGGGACCGTACGGGTGCTGGAGCGGCTGTCACGCGCGATGGACACGATCGGCGGCCGGCCGGGCTGACGACCCGGGTCCTGACCTTCGGCCGGGCTGACGACCCAGGCCCTGTCCGCCGGACGGAGCCCAGGTCTTGTCCGCCGGGAAGAAGTCGGCGCTCTGGACGTAGGCCATCGCCTCCGTGAAGACGGGGTCGGCCATCCGCCGGCCCAGCTCCTCCTCCGTGACGTCCTCCAGATGCGTCTGGATCCACCACAGATTCCCGAACGGATCCCGCACCCGCCCCACCCGGTCCCCGAAGGCGAGGTGCGTCACCTCGGTCACCGACGTCCCGCCCGCCTCGACCGCGCGGCGGTGCACGGCGTCCGCGTCCGGCACGAACAGCCGCAGGAACGCGGGCGTCGGCGGCCACTCGGGGCGCGCGTCGAAGCACATGACGACCGCGTCGCCGATGCGCGCCTCCGCGTGCTCGACGGCTCCCCGCCCGTTGGTCATCCGGCCCAACTCCTCGGCGCCGAAAGCTGCCTTGAGGTAGTCGAGCAGGCCGGCGGTGTCGTGCGAGATGATCCAGGGAGTAACGGTGGTATAGCCCTCGGGAACCGGATTGACGGTCACGCCAGTCTCCTTGCGTACGGGTTCGTTCGGCTTCATGCGGCTTCGTTCTGCTTCGCGTGTTGTCCTGAGTCCGACGCTAGGTGTCAACTAGGCCAGTTCCTGTCCTCGTCGGCGGCCGACCGCCGGTTTTCCCGTGACCGCGCAGCGCCACGACGGCGGCACTATCCTCGGCCCGGTCGGGCTTGGGGCATTTGGGGGAGGGCCGTACGGCCATGGAGAAGCTGGCTGCAGAAGATCCACAACGCATCGGCGCGTACAGGTTGTTGGCGCGCCTCGGCGCGGGGGGCATGGGACAGGTCTATCTGGCGCGCTCGGACCGGGGCCGTACGGTCGCGGTGAAGCTCGTACGCAAGGAGCTGGCCGAACAGGACGAGTTCCGCAACCGGTTCCGGCTGGAGGTCGCCGCGGCCCGGCGGGTCGGCGGCGCGTGGACGGCACCCGTCCTCGACGCGAACACGGAGGCCGCGGTGCCGTGGGTCGCGACGGGGTACGTGGCCGGGCCCGCGCTCCAGGAAATCGTCTCGGGCACGGGCGGGTCAGGCACGGGCGGAACCGGCGCGAGCGGGTCCGGCGGGAGCGGGTCCGGCGCGCACGGCCCGCTGCCCGCGCGCTCGGTACGGATACTCGGCTCGGGTCTCGCCCACGCCCTCCAGGACATCCACGGCGCCGGCCTGATCCACCGCGACCTCAAGCCGTCCAACGTCCTCATCACCATCGAGGGCCCGAAGGTCATCGACTTCGGCATAGTCCGCGCGCTGGAGACGGTCACCGACGCCGCGCTGACCCGGACCGGCGGGCTGGTCGGGTCACCCGGTTTCATGGCGCCGGAGCAGGTGCGCGGCACGTCGATCACGCCCGCGTGCGACGTGTTCTGCCTGGGCTCGGTGCTCGCGTACGCCGCGACGGGGCGGCTCCCGTTCGGTACGGCCGACACGGCCGTGCACGTGCTGATGTTCCGTATCGCGCAGGAGGAGCCGGACCTGTCCGAACTCCCGGAGGGCTTGCGGGAGTTGGTGGGCGACTGCCTGAAGAAGGACCCGAAGGAACGCCCGACCCCGGCGCAGATCCTGGCCCGGGTGGGCGAACCGGACGAGGACGGGAACGGGGACGGAGACGGGAACGAGCCCTGGCTGCCCGGCACTCTGCTCGCCCAACTGGGCAGCCACGCGGTGCAGTTGCTGGACCACGAGGAGCCGGGGGCGCGTACGGCGCTGGCGTTCTCACCGCCGCCGGTCCCACCAACCCCGGCCTCACCGACGCCCCCGCCCGCGGATCAGCCCCCGCGGCCCGGGAGCCATGGGACGGGCGGCGGCAACGCCGTACACGGTGTGCCGACGATGATCGGCACACCGTCCCCGTCCGCGACGCCCCCACCGGCACCGCAACCGCAGCAACCACCACCGCCTCCGCCGCCACCCGCGCACTACGGCTATCCGCAGAACCAGCAACCTCAGCAACCCACGCCCTCGCTACAACCACAGCAACCGCAACAGCTCCAACAACCGCCTCTCCCCCAGCAGTACGGCTACCCCCAGCCCGGCCAGCCCCCGCTCCCCCCATGGGGCGCGACACCGCCGTACGGCCCGCCGCCCTCCAACTACGGCTATCCCTCGCCGTACGCCCCGACGCCCGCCCCGCCGCCCGAGCCGCCACGCCGCAGTGCACGCGGCACGGTCGCGCTGATCGCCGTCGCGCTGGTCGTCGCGCTGGGCGCGGGCGGTTCGGTGTACGCGTTCATGGACAGCGGCAGCGAGAAGAACGACTCCTCGAACAACCGGGCGGACAGCGCGGCCGAGGACAAGTCGTCGGCCGACGAGAACACCCCGTCCGAGGACGCGCCATCGGCCACGGACTCCCCGTCGGCGTCGGAGGACGGCGCGGGGGCCGGCGACGTACCGAAGAAGTACCTCGGCTCCTGGTCCGGCACCATCGAGGGCCCGGCGGGAGTCAGCACACGCGAACTCGCCATCCGGCAGGGCGAGTTGGGCGACACCGTCCTCGTACTGACGGCGGCGGGCCCGACCGACACGGGCGGGACCTACGAGTGCGTCTTCGAGGCGGCGCTCGACGGGGCCCCGGACTCCGGCCCGCTGAAGGTCGGCCCGTCCAAGGTCACGACGGGCCGCCCGATGTCCTCCTGCACGCCGGGCGCGGCGACGGAGCTGACGATTCTCCCGGACGGCCGCCTGCGCCGTACGACGCTGGCGGACGGCGAGTCGGTGACGTACACGAAGGGCGGCTGACCGGGCCTGACGGGGCCGCCGGGCCTGACGAGCGGGCCTGACGAGCGGGCCTGACGGGGTTTCCTTCGGTGTGCCTGAATCGATCACGCACTTGCCTAAAGCCTTTAGGTAAATGCATAATCGATTCAGGCACACCGAAGGAGATCCGAGCCCCATGTCACCCCGCGCAGGACTGACCACCGACCGCCTCGTCCGGGCGGGAGCCGAGCTGGCCGACGAGGTCGGCTTCGATCAGGTGACCGTCTCGGCGCTGGCCAGGCAGTTCGACGTCAAGGTCGCGAGTCTGTACTCGCACGTCAAGAGCAGCCAGGACCTCAAGACCAGGATCGCCCTGCTCTCGCTGGAGGAAATGGCCGACCGGCTGGCCACGGCGCTCGCCGGACGCGCGGGCAAGGACGCCCTCGCCGCCTCCGCGAACGTCTACCGCGACTACGCCCGCGAGCACCCCGGCCGCTACACCGCCGCCCGGCTCCCGCTCGCCCCGGAGACCGCCGCGGCGAGCGCCGGCCCCCGGCACGCCCGGATGACACGGGCGATCCTGCGCGGGTACGGCCTGACGGAGCCGGACGAGACACACGCGGTACGGCTCCTGGGCAGCATCTTCCACGGCTACATCAGCCTGGAGACGGTCGGCGGCTTCAGCCACAGCGCACCCGCGTCGGAAGAGACCTGGGTGTGGATTGTCGACCGCGTCGACGCGCTGCTCCGGAACTGGCCCACCCCCGACGACCAGCAATAGGCAGACACCATGAGCACGAATCAGAACCTGACCCCCACCCCCATCACCACCGACATCCTGCGCGGCGCCCTCGATCTGGAGCACACCGCGCAGGGCCTCCTCCCGCACCGGCTGCCCGCCTGGGCCCGCGCCCAGAACACGGATCCGCAGCTGGCGATGGCGGAGGCCCAGTCCTCCGGCGTACGGCTCGCTTTCCGCACCCGGGCGACCACGGTCGAGCTGGACACGCTGCCCACCAAACGGGAGTACGTCGGCGCCCCGCCGCGCCCCGACGGCGTGTACGACCTGCTCGTCGACGGCCGGCCGGCCGGCCGGGCCACCGTGCCGGGCGGCAACACCCTGATCATCGACATGACGGCGGGGACCGCCGAGCAGCGGCCCGGCACACCCGGCACGGTCCGCTTCGACGAGCTGCCCGACGGCGAGAAGGACGTCGAGATCTGGCTGCCGCACACCGAGACCACCGAACTCGTCGCGCTGCGCACCGACGCACCCGTCGAGCCCGTACCGGACCGGGGCCGCGCGGTGTGGCTGCACCACGGCAGCTCGATCAGCCACGGCTCCGACGCCGCGAGCCCCACCACGACCTGGCCCGCGCTCGCCGCGTCCCTGGGCGGCGTGGAGCTGATCAACCTGGGCTTCGGCGGCGGCGCCCTGCTCGACCCGTTCACCGCTCGTACGATGCGGGACACCCCGGCCGACCTGATCAGCGTCAAGATCGGCATCAACCTGGTCAACGCCGACCTGATGCGCCTGCGCGCCTTCACCCCGGCCGTCCACGGCTTCCTCGACACCATCCGCGAGGGCCACCCCACGACACCGCTGCTGGTCGTCTCGGCGATCTACTGCCCGATCCACGAGGACACCCCCGGCCCCCTCGCCCCGGACTTCTCCAGCATGGCCGAGGGGCGCGTACGGTTCCTGGCGACGGGCGACCCGGCGGAGCGCGCGAGCGGAAAGCTGACGCTGAACGTCATCCGCGACGAGCTGGCCCGGATCGTGCGGCAGCGGGCGGCCGAGGACCGGAACCTGCACTACCTGGACGGCCGGGAGCTGTACGGCGAGGCGGACTACGCCGAACTCCCCCTCCCGGACGAGGTCCACCCGGACACCCCCACCCACCGCCTCATCGGCGAACGCTTCGCGAACCTGGCGTTCACACCGGCCCGCCTGAACCCCGCCGGGTGAACCGCGCCGGGTGAACCCCGCTGGCTGAACCCCGCTGGCTGAACCCCGCTGGCTGAAACCCCGCTGCCTGAACCGCGCCGGGTGAACGCCGTTGGGGTCAACCCCGTTGGCCGAGCCCCGCCGTCGAGGCCCGGCCAACGGGCCTGCCCGCGTCGTGGGCATCCGGCCCCGGCCGCCCCGGCGAGCACGCCGATGTGCATGTACGAGCCGATGTGCATGTACGACTCGGGCCGGAGGGCGAGCCCACCCGTCGTCCGCCGCAAGGTCGGCTCGCGCAGCCGCAGCCGGAGCCGCAGCCGCAGTTCGCAGTTCCGCGGTACGCCTCCGCAGGAGCGGGCGCCTGGGCCGACCTCACGGCCGTACGCCCTGATGCCCCTGGCCGACAGGGCTCCGGCCGACGCAAGCTTCGGAACTGCGCGCCGCCGGGCCGGAAACGACACTCGCGGAGGCGGGCCGGCCGCCCCCACCGGCCGCCCCCACCACTCCCGCCGCCAACCGCTCAGCCGAGCTGCCCCGTCGGCATCAGCGTCAGCTGCTGGAAGTTCACCCGCGCCGGCAGCCCCGCCAGATACCCGACCGCCCCGGCCACGTCCTCCGGCGTCAGCCACTCCAGCGACTCGCGGACCCCGTCCAGCCACTCCAGCGCCCCGTCATCCGTGACGTGCGACTGGAGTTCCGTCCTGACCAGCCCCGGCTCCAGCGCCGAGACGCGCACGTTCTTCGGCCCCAACTCGGTCCGCAGATTGCGGGACATGTGGCTGACGTACGCCTTCGTGCCCGTGTAGACGGCGAAGTTCTGGAAGATGTTCTGCGCGGCGATCGACGACGTGTTGATCAGGTCGGCGACGCCGCGCTCCTCGGCCGCCCGCACCAACTGCGGTACGAACGCGCCGATCACATGCATCAGTCCACTGATGTTGATGTCGATCTGCCGCTGCCACAGCTCCGTGGTCCGCTCCTCGATCGGCGCGGGCAGCATGACTCCGGCGTTGTTGAACAGCAGGTCCGCGCCGCCCAGTTCGGCCTCGACGCGGTCGGCCGCGGCCTGTACGGCTTCGGGGTCGGTCACATCGGCGGCGATGGCGATCGCGGTGCCGCCGTTCTTCGTGATCCGGGCGACCAGGTCGTCCAGCCGGTCCGCGCGCCGGGCGATGACGGCGACCGAGGCGCCCAGCTCCGCGAGGTGCTCGGCGGTCGCCGAGCCGATGCCGCTGGAGCCGCCGGTGATGACGGCGACGCGTCCGTCGAGGGACCGGGACTTGGTCTTCGTGCCAGCGTTAGTGCTCGTGTTCGTGTTCGTGGACATGGCTGAGCCTTCCTCGAAGGTTTCCGTGGTTTCCGTGGTTTCCGTGATCTCCGTGAACTCCCGTGAGTCACGGGCGGCCTGGCGACTCGTCCGCCGCCTCCCGGCCCCACATCCAGAACACCACCCCCGGCCACCTCCCCGGCCGCCATAACGGACCCTGCCCAGGGAGGTACCGCCAGGACCACCCACGCCCCGCCCCACCCCGCCGCGAGGACCCACACTGGACACATGGCCCACGGCACAGGCAGCACCCCCGGCACCCCCGACACCACCGGCACCCCCAACACCCGAAGCAGCGAACTCGCCGACTTCCTGCGCTCCCGCCGCGCCCGCATCACCCCCGACCAGGCCGGCCTGCCCGCCGACGGCCGTACGCGCCGCGTGCCCGGCCTGCGCCGTGACGAGACGGCCCGCCTCGCCGGGGTCAGCACCGAGTACTACACCCGCCTCGAACAGGGCCGGGCCACCAACCCCTCCCCCGAGGTCATCGACGCCCTGGCCCGCGCGCTGCGCCTGGACACCGACGAGCGCGAGCACCTCACGGACCTTGTCGCGCGCCCCGCCCCTGCCCGCCACACCCCCGCCGCCCCGCAGCGCGTCCGCCCCGGTCTGCACCTGATGCTCCAGACGCTCGACCACGTACCGGCCTTCGTTCTCGGCCGCCGTACCGACGTCCTCGCGTCCAACCGGCTGGCCCGCGCGGTCGTCACCGACTTCGACGCGATGCCCGCGACGCGCCGCAACATCGCCCGCTACTACCTCCTGGACCCGGCGGCGCGCGAGCGCGTCGGCGACTGGGAGCAGATGGCCTCCGAGACCGTGGCCATGCTCCGCCTTGAGGCGGGCCGGTTCCCCAACGACCGGCAGCTCGCCGACCTGGTGGGTGAACTGACCCTGCGCTGCCCGGAGTTCACCGGCTGGTGGAACGACCACCGGGTCCTGCGCCGTACGCACGGGGCCAAGCACTACCGCCACCCGCTGGTCGGCGATCTGCACTTCAGTTACGAGGCGCTGCAGCCGCCCGGCGACCCGGACCAAACCCTGTGCGTCTACAACGTCGAGCCCGGCTCCCCGACGGCGGAGGCGCTGCGGCTCCTCGACAGCTGGACGACCCCACAGCCCGCCGCCGCCGCTCCGAGCGCGCAGAAGAACGCGCCGAACACCCCGTAAGGCGCGACGACGGCGCCCGCGACGCGCCGACCCGCACCCCGTTCGGGTCGCGGTTCGGGACCATCCGGGTGTGCGGCCGGTCGCGCCTCTGAAGGTGGCCAACGAGCGACTCGATGATCAGGTGCGGGCCCGCAAGGACGGGCCCGCACCATCACGAGAGGAAACATCCCCATGCGCCGTAGTCGCGCACTCCTGACCGCCGCCCTCACCGCCGGTCTCGCACTCGCCCCGCTGGCCACGGTCTCCGCCGCGCCCGCCAAGGACAACCCGTCGGTTCTGAGCTGGGGCGCGGGCAGCACCGGCCAGCTCGGCAACGGCGCCGCCAAGGACAGCTCCACCCCGGTGCCCGTCTCGTCCCTCTTCCGGGGCGACGTCGACCGGATCTCCGCGGGCGGCACCTCCTCGGCCGACTCCTTCGCGCTCGCCCTCTCGAACGAGACGGTGAAGGCGTGGGGTCACAACGCCTCCGGCCAGCTCGGCAACGGCGGCCGCACCAACCGCAACGTCCCGACCGCCGTCGCGCGCCTGGTGGACATCACCGACGTCGCGGCCGGCGGCGAGCACGCGCTCGCGCTGGACGGCAACGGCCAGGTGTTCTCATGGGGTGACAACAACTACGGCCAGCTCGGCAACAACCGCACCGGCGACACCCGCGCCATCCCGAACGCGGTCCAGGGCCTGCCCAAGGTCAAGCAGGTCTCGGCCGGCTGCGACTTCAGCCTCGCGCTGACGGAGACCGGCAAGGTGTACGCCTGGGGCCGCGGCGTGTACGGCCAGCTGGCCAGCGGCACCCGCGCCACCAGCTCCGTACCGCGTGAGATCCAGGGCCTGTCGAACATCACCGACATCGACGCCGGCTGCCACCACGCGCTGGCGGTGACCGCCGACAAGACCGTCAAGTCCTGGGGCCACAACGCCTCGGGCCAGCTCGGTGACTCCTCCACGAAGAGCAGCGTCACGCCGGTCGACGTCGACTGGCTGAAGGACGTCAGCGACATCGAGGCGGGCGCCAACCACAACTACGCGATGACCGGCGACGGCCGCGTGTGGGGCTGGGGCAACAACCAGAACAACCAGCTCCTGGAGGCCGACCCGGCCGCCAAGGGCACCAAGTCGTTCACCAACCGTACGGCTCCGATCGACATCCCCCGCCTGGAAGGCGCCCAGCAGGTCGCGGCCGGCGCCCAGCACGGCATCGCGGTCTTCGGCGAGGACGTCTTCGCCTGGGGCCACAACACCGAGGGCCAGCTCGGCAACAGCAGCACCACGTCGAGCATCCAGTCGGTCCACACGCTGAACACGAACCCGGCGATCCAGCACGTGGCGGCCTCCCTCGGCGGCAACACGAGCTACGCCTACTGATCCACCTGATCCACTGAGCGACTGATCCACCGAGCCTCACCACCGGCCTCCGGGCCCGGCACATCGCCGGACCCGGAGGCCGTACTCCGTGCAGAATCAGGCAGTTGTCGCCCCGACCGGGGCCGCGCCCCGTCGGAAGTCGCTCGGGTTGGCGCCTCGGACCCGTTTGAACGCCGCGCTGAAGCCGAACGGGTCGGAGTACCCCACGGTGCGGGCGACGTCCGCGACGGTCGCGTCCTCCTGGTCGACCAGCAGGTCCGCCGCGAGCGTCATGCGCCAGCGGGTCAGGTACGTCAGCGGCGGTTCACCGACCAGATCGGCGAACCGCTTGGCCAGCGTCGAGCGCGACACCCCCGTGCGCTCGGCCAGCGCGGCGACCGTCCACGGCGCCGCCGGCTCCGCGTGCAGCAGCCGCAGCGCGTCGCCGACCACCGGGTCCCGCTGCGCGGCCCACCAGGCCGGCCGCTCGCCGCCCGGCCGGTCGAACCACTCGCGCAGCGTGCAGACCAGCATCCAGTCCAACAGCCGGTCGAGCACCACCTGTTGGCCCGGCGTATCGACGGCGGCCTCGGCGGCGAGGTGGTCCAGCACGGCGTCACCCGTGCCGCCGCCCTCCGCGCGCAGCACGACGGGCAGCGCGTCCAGCAGGCGGCGGCTGATCTCGCCACGTACCGGATAGGCGCCGACGATCAAGGTCGCCCCCTCGCCAACGCCGTCACCACCGCATCCGACGTCGTGCCAGCCGAGCCGGTGCCGGGTCCCGCCCTCCTCCGGCACCGCGCAGTGCTCGCCGCACGCGATCGGTTCGGCCCGGGTGCCGACCTCGTCGACGAAGGTGAACGTGCCGGGCCCGCGCACGACGATCGTCTCGCGGTCGCGAAGCCGCTCGGGAGGCCCGTACTCCGGCACGATCCAGCCCTCCCCGTCGAGCACGGTGCACAGGGTCAGCGGCGCGCCGTCCACGAAGTGCAGTGCCCACGGCGCGGACAGGGTCGAGCTGCCGAACAACGAGCCGTTGGCCCGCACCCCACGGATCAGGTCACTGAACACATCCATGCCACCGAGGCTAACCGACCGCGTAAGACGAATGGACAGGCGATCCGGCTTCTCACCTATGGGATCGTCCGAGTCGGCCCTGTTCAATCGGAGTCATGACCAACGACACCACTCTTGTCCTCGGCGCGACCGGCAAGACCGGCCGACGCGTCGCCGCCCGGCTCCGACTGCACGGCACACCGGTACGTACGGCCTCCCGGTCGAGCCCCACCCGCTTCGACTGGTCCGACCCCGGCACCTGGGACGCGGCCCTGCGGGGTGTCGCCGCCGTCTACGTGGTGCCCCCCGGTGTGCCGGGCCCGGTGCACGAGTTCGTGGCGCGGGCCGAGGCCGCCGGAGCGCGGCGGCTGGTCCTGCTCTCCGGACGCGGCGCCGACACCTGGGGCGACTCCACGTTCGGGCTGGACATGAGGTCGGCAGAGGACGCCGTACGCGGCTCGGCGCTGGAGTGGACCGTCCTGAGGGCGTCGAACTTCGATCAGAACTTCGACGAGGACGTCTTCCATGCCCCACTGCTCGCCGGGGAGTTGGCGCTCCCGGCAGGCGCGGTCCCCGAGCCGTTCGTCGACGTGGACGACATCGCCGACGCCGCGACCACGGCGTTGACGGAAACCGGGCACGCCCGCCGGATCTACGAGTTGACCGGACCCCGCGCGCTCACCTTCGCCGAGGCCGTCGAGCTGATCTCCCGCGCCTCCGGACGCCCCCTCACGTACCGGCAGATCTCCACCGCCGACTACGCCGCGGCACTGGTCGAGGAGGGCTTGAGCCAGAACGACGCCCACCACGTCGCCGAGATGTTCGTGCTGATGGAACGCGGACTGTTCGCCAAGACGACGGACGATCTCGCCACCTTGCTGGGACGCGCGCCCCGCACCTTCGAGGAGTACGCCCTGCGGGCGGCGACGGCGGGAGCGTGGGGACGATGAGCACCGACGCCGCTGCACTGACCGCCCAGGACCTCGAATTCCTCCGACGCCCGCTGTACGGCTTCCTGTCCGTGGCCGGTGGCCCACTCCCGCCGCAGCCCCGCCCGGTGTGGTTCGAGGCCACCGCAGAGGGCACGATCCAACTGTTCACGGGCCCGGACACCCTGAAGGTACGGCGGCTGAGCCGCGACCCCCGCGCCTCGCTCGTCGTCGCCGCCCCCGTGGGCGAACGAGAACGCTGGCTGTCGGTCGCCGGCCCCACCACGGTGGAACCCGACGGAGCGGACGACCTGTGCACCCGCCTGGCCGCCCGCTACTGGGACCTCGCCGACCCGGCACGCGCCGCCGAACTCGCCGCGATGCGGGCCGGAGACCTGGTCCGCATCGTCATCCACCCGGAGACGGTGAGCCGCTACGTGAACTGACCCGCCCCTCGTCCTCTCCCTCCCCGAACGACATCGGGTGACCGAACAGAGCGGCGGCGGCGTTGCGCAGGATCGCCGGATGCACGAAGCGCTCGGGGTGCGAGGGCGGGCAGTACCAGAACAGCGGCCACGTGTCGCCACCGAGCGCCGGCACCGGTACGTAACTCACCGTGCCGCTCACGGAGTTGAACCGCGTCACGCCCGGCGCCCAGACCCGGTTCGCGGTGCTTCCGGCCGGGAGGTAGAAGTACACCGCCCGGCACCCGTTCGACTCGGTGGCGATCGGCCCGGGATCGCCCGCCGTGATCGAGTCCATCATGTCGGCGAGCCGCCGCCCCTCGGCGCCGTCGACGCGCACGGCGTCGAATCGCACGCCCGCTTTGCGGAGTTGGAATCCAGTCTTGGGTAGCCAGGGGAGCGATGAACGCTCATTCTGTGTATTCACGCGGACATTCTGCGTAGTCACCGCTAGCGTTTTCCATGGCGCGACGGGAGCCGTCGGACACCGGTTGACCTGCACGAACTCCCGTTACGTGAGGTCGTTTCCAGTCCAGATCAGTTGTGACCGGTTGAGTCCGGTCGAGTCGAAACGGTGATCGCAATGGCGCGAGCGGAAAACAAGGAATCGGCGGGCCCGGCAACGCGATTGGTGGCGGACATCGCCCGCATGATGCGACTGCGAAAAGGGATGACACAGGAACAGGTCGGCGTAGAAACAGGCTTCTCGGCGGCGGCGATCAGTGCGATGGAGACCTGCGCGCAACCGGCGAGCGACCAGATGCTGGTGGCGCTCGGAGGGGCGCTGGGCGACGAGTTGGGCATCTTCGAGCAGGCGCGGGAGTACGTACGGCTGGACAAGTACCCCGCGCAGTTCAAGAACTACGTGCTGCTGGAGCAGCGGGCGGTGGGCCTGTGCCTGTACGCGACGCTGGTGGTGCACGGCCTGTTCCAGACGGAGGCGTACGCGCGGGCGCTGATCGGTGGGGGCTATCCGCCGCTGTCCGACGAGCGCGTGGAGGAACTGGTCGAGGTGCGGATCGCGCGGAGGGCGCTGTTCGAGCGGGAGCCGACGGCGCTGATCGAGGTGATCCTGGAGGAGTCGGTGCTGCGCCGGGTGATCGGGAGCGAGGAGGTCATGCGTGACCAGCTTTCGCACTTGGCGGAGTGTGCGAAGCGCCGTAACGTGACGCTGCAGGTGCTCCCCCTGGACTGCACCCTCATGGGCGAGTATGCAGGCGCTCGCGGCGAGATGGATCTGCTCGAAACGCCGGAACACGACCGCCTGGTCTACCTGGAGCCTCAGGACGAGAGCGTGCTGATCTCCGACCCGGCAAAGGTAAGCACGTACGCCCAGCGTTATGCGAAGATCCGATCACAGGCCCTGGGCCCTCGCGAGTCGCTGGGCCTCATCGAGCGGTTGGCGGGAGAACAGGAATGAGCAGCACCTTGCGGTGGTTCAAGTCGAGCTACAGCAACCCCAGCGGCGGCGACTGCGTCGAGATCGCCTTCGACTGGCAGAAGTCGAGCTACAGCAGCGACAGCGGCGGTAACTGCGTCGAGGTGGCCGCCTGCCCCCACGCCGTACACGTCCGCGACTCGAAGGTCACCGAGGGCCCGACCTTCGCGGTCGCCCCGACAGCCTGGACGACGTTCCTCACCTGGGCCGAATAGTCCGCGACCCCCCTGCCCGTCGCGCGATCGGGCAGGAACGGGTCCGGCTGTTGTTCGTTCGGGTCAGCCCTCGCCCTGACCGGCGCTGCCCATCGGGCCGACCTTCACCGAGGAGCCGCCGCCGTCCGTGACGGGCAGCGTGGCTTCGCCCGGCCACTCGATCGAGACCGACTTCGTCTCGTCCGGCGGGGTCACCACGAGCGACGTGACGCGGACGCCGGAGCCGCCCGAGTCGTTCATCGGGTAGGTGACGCCGAAGAAGATCGAGTCCCCGTCCTTGAGGATGGTCGTGTCGACCGGCTCACCGGTGCGCTCGGCGGAGATCATCCCCGAGTCGGTCCCGAGGTCGACGCCCGCGTACGCGGCCAGCGCGCAGTCCCGGCCGGCGCCGTTCTTGAACTCCACCGCGACGGTGCCCTCGGCGTCGCCTCCGACGGTGGCGTCCGACGCGGTGATGTCCAGCTCGTCGGTACGGCACTTGCCGATCTTGCCGTTCTCGTTGGAACCGGTCCCGGCGACCGTTCCCTTCCCGCCCTCCTCGTCCGAACCGCCCGAGCCGTCCGAGCCCGCGTCGTCGGGCGCGGAAGACCCGGTGGACGTGGACGACGGGTCGGCCTGTCCCGTGAGGTCTTCGTCGTTACAGGCCGTGAGCGAGAGGGCGGTGGCGATGGCCAGGGCGGCGAAGGTGAGCTTGCGAACGCGCATCGTTTCTTCCTCAACAGTGAGTACCAGCGAGCATTTCTGATCACCAAGAGCGGCCCGGCTCGGGGGAGCGTTCCGCCCAACCGACCGCTAATACATCCCTGTTACACGCACAACCAGGCACAACACGCCCCACCACCACCCTCGCACCACCCCGCCCGTACCGCCTTCGGGCCCTCACCCCAGGGCCCGAACGCCTGTCCGCCGAGAGCCCGACACGGCGGTTCCCACACCCATTCCACACCTGCCCACGCCCGCCACCCGCTGGGACAGACCCGTAACCCGCGGGCCCTTGACCACAGCCGGTGACAAGTACCGCGCCGGGGGGCTGCGGGACATGACCAACTCACACGCGGGCCGTGGCGATGCCGGGGTCGCGATAGCCGCGGCGCGTGCCGGCGCGGACGTGGTGCGCGGCATGTACGGCCGACGGCTCACCCGTATCAACAAGGGCGCCGGGGACTTCGCCACCGCAGCGGACATCGAGGCCGAGAAGGCGATCCTCGCGGTCATCCGTGCCGCTCGCCCCGATGACTCGGTGCTCGGCGAGGAGGGCGGGCAGCGGGGTGCCGCCGATACCGCGCGCCAGTGGTTGGTGGATCCCCTGTGCGGCACGGTGAACTACGCCGTCGGCAACGTGCTGGTGGCCGTCAACGTGGCGCTGCGCGACGGGGCGGCGGCGGTGGCCGACCCGTTCAGTGGCGAGGTCTTCTTCACCGACGGCGAGACGGCCTGGATGCGGCGCGACGGTGCCGATACCCGGCTGACTCCCACCCCGGCCTCTCAGCTCGTGGACGTCAACCTGGACCCGCCGTTCCCGAGCGCGCCGGGCTTCCGGGCCGTGGACCTGCTGGCCGACCCGGAGTTCGTCGAGCGGTTCCGGCCACGAGTCGTGTCCACGACGCTGGCCCTGGCCTGGGTCGCGGCCGGCAAGCGCGCCGCGTACATCACCGACGGCGGCGACTTCTCCGCGAGCGTGCACTTCGCCGCGGGCATCGCTCTGTGCCGAGCCGCAGGCTGTGTGGTCACGGGGATCGACGGAGCCCCGATCGGCAAGGCAGGCAGGGGACTTGTCGCGGCGGCCGACACCGAAACGCATGGGCTGCTGATGTCGATGATCGGCCGCCGGAACTAGAGCCTGTATCCGGTCGTGACCGACGGATCACGTCACGAGGCTCCCAACAGCGGGTCGTGCATGTACCTCGCCTCGCGGCGTCGGACGGACGGGCCTCAGCGGTCGCCGTCGAGGTCGACGCAGAGGACCAGCAGGCAGAGCCCCGGGTCCGACTCCTCCGGCGGGTCGGCGGCCGGGGGCGGCGGTGCGGGGGCCGGGGTGGTGGGCTCGTTCGGTTGTTGGGTCGGGTCCTCGGCCACCGGCGGGGTGTCGGGCGTCTCGGGGGTGGTGGGCGACTCGGGCTGCGTCTCCGCCGTGGGGCGGGAGTTGTCGTCCGGCGTGTCCGGCGGCGGGGTCTTCCGCTTCGCGGGGGCGTCCACCGGGGTGATCGCGGTCGCGCTGCCGGGGGCGTTGTCGGCCTTGGACGGGCCCGTACCGCCGGTGCCGCTCTCGGAGTGCCGCGGGTCGCGCGTACGGGGCCGCTCGGCCTCCGAGCCGGTGTCGACGGAGCCCGCCGACGAGGTGGACGGAGCCGTGGACGGGTCCGGCGTCGAGGACGCCTGGGCCTGGCCGGCGGAGGGCCGGGACGACGGCATGAAGGCGAGCGTCAGCCCGCCGCCGACGAGCGCGACGGTCGACGCGACCACGGCGCGGCGCCGCTGCTTCTTCCAGTCAGCCATCCGCCGCCGACGGGCGGCGCGACCGGTCGCGGAGGCGGTGGAGGGACCGATCGGCACGTCCACGTCCACGTCCACCTGAGCGTCCGGTTCGTGGAAACCGGGGAACGCGTCGAACTCCCGCGTGTGGGATATCTCGGCCATCACCGCGACCGTCGACGGAGTGTGGTGAACGTGCGAGCCGGCGGGTGCGATGTCGGGGGCGTAAGCACCACAACCGGGGCACACGAAAACCCCGTTGAGGGTCCGACGGCACGTAGAGCAGTAGTCCATCCGCGATCTTTCTGTGCTGACTGCGCCGTCTGGAAGCCGACGACCGGTCTGGTTCCGCACTCAGGATCGAGCGCGCAACAACCTAACGGCCTCTCCGGGAGGCGGTGCGAACCCCATGTGTCACTCCTGCGAAGATCGCGAAACGGTGCGTCCGGAGCGGGCACGCCGGCGCTGGACAGACTGATCGGCCACTGACGCCACCCACCGGAGGGGTGCGGGGCCGGGTGCACCCG